>CAJXJM010000056.1 GCA_913054205.1 uncultured Rhodospirillaceae bacterium | reverse complement strand
CCTAAACCGTACCTGGATTTAAGGACACACTGGAACGACCTTTCTTTAGTATCAAAAAGGGCGTTGACCCGGCTTCAATCGATCTCGGTGAACTCGGTTATGGCGATGAAGCAATCGCGTCTTACGCAACATTTAAAAAGTTGAAAGACGCGGGCAAAATCGGCGCTGATGTTCGGTTTCAGGTGTCCATTCCGTCGCCGATGGCCTTGATTGTCGGCTTTATCATGCCGGAGTCACAGCTTGGTGTAGAGCCTGCCATTGTCGCGGCAATGAAACGTGATTTGGTAAAACTCCAAGCCACCATTGCGGCGGAGGAACTCGCGGTCCAATTTGATGTCTGTTACGAAATTGTCGCCCATGACGGCGCCGCGAAACTGCCATTTGAAGATACCATTGGCGGCTCGGTCACGCGGATTGCCGAGATGTGTGATTGCATCAATGAAGGTGTCGAACTTGGCATCCATATTTGTTATGGCGATCCCGGCCACAAACATATTGTCGAGCCGAGCGATCTTGGCACCAGTGTCGCCTTTGCCAATGGCATCATGGATTCAACCAAGCGCGTCGTTAATTTCATGCATATGCCGGTGCCGATCGATCGCAGCGACGAAGCTTATTTTGCGCCGCTCAATGGCTTAAAAATGCTGTCAGAAACCAGACTTATTCTGGGCTTAGTCCATCACACCGACGGCTTGGACGGCAGCAAAGCCCGCGTCGCAGCAGCCGAAAAATTCATGACTGAATTTGATGTCGCGACCGAATGCGGCTTTGGCCGCCGCGAGCCGGACACCATTCCGGGCCTCCTTCAGATACATCGGGATTTGTGTAACTAAGCTGCGGCCACTTTTTTCGGTCGTGATTTTTTGCGTTTCGCCCAGATGCGATACCCCAGCAACACCAAAATAACAGCAAGATAAATGCTCGGCCGCGTGAAATCTGCCCGCACCATCATATAAAAATGAAACACGCCGAGCAGTGAAATCGGATAAATCAGCATATGCAGCTTTTGCCAGCGTTTGCCGCCGATGCGCTTGATCATGCCTTTGGTCGAGGTGATGGCGAGCGGTAATAACAACGTGAAGGTAATAATACCGATGGTGATGAAAATTCGCTTGGTGATGTCTTTAATAAATTCATCAATATCGAGCTGGAGGTTGAGCCCGACATAGGCACTGAGATGCAGGCAGACATAAAAAAAAGCAAACAGACCAATCATGCGCCGATACGCCACCAACTCGCCTTTTTTGAAAATTTCGGCGAGCGGCCTGACGGTCAGTGAAATTATGATCAAAATCAGCGCCCAATCGCCGAGCTCGCGATCCAGTTTTTGAATGGGATCAGCGGTCATATATTTGGTGCCAAGAACCGTGTCTGAATAGAGCGCAAATATTAGCCAGCCGAGCGGAAGGAGACTGGTTATAAAAACCAACGGTTTAAAGACCATCCGGGAGCGTTTAATTGCCATACTGGCCTAAAAGAACTTCTTCAAATCCATGCCTTTATAAAGAGCGGCAACTTCTTCGGCGTAGCCGTTCATGAACTGCGTTTTGATCTTCGGCGTAAACAACGCGGTGAGACCGCCTTCGCCGGTGATGCGACGTTCTGTCTTTTGGCTCCAGCGGGGATGATCAATATTGGGGTTCACATTGGAATAAAAGCCGTATTCGCGCGGCGCTTGAATGTTCCAGGTCGCCGGTGGCTGTTTTTCAACAAAACTGATTTTGACAATCGATTTGATGCCTTTAAAGCCGTATTTCCACGGCACAATCAGACGGATCGGCGCGCCATTTTGGTTGGGCATATGTTCGCCGTAAACACCAACCGCCATAAGCGTGAGCGGGTTCATCGCCTCATCCATGCGCAGCCCTTCGACATAGGGCCAATCCAAAGCGTTGCGTTTCTGACCCGGCATCTGTTTCGGATCGACCAATGTTTCAAATGCGACATATTTGGCTTTCGAGGTTGGCTCGAAGCGCTTGATGATATCGGCTAAGGGAATGCCAACCCAGGGGATGACCATCGACCAGGCTTCAACACAGCGGAGGCGGTAAATGCGTTCTTCCAGCTGGTGCGGTTTGATGATGTCATCAAAACTAAATTTACCTGTTTTTGCCGCATGTCCCGTGATCTCAACAGTCCAAGGCTCTGGCTTCAAGTTATGCGCATTACGCGAAGGGTCAGATTTCCCCGTCCCAAATTCGTAAAAATTATTGTACTCGGTAAGGCCGTCATAGGTCGTCAATTTCTCAGCCTCGCCATAAGCGGTCTTTTTGACGTTGGGATATTTTGTCCGGGCGGCAGCAAAGCTGGAGCTCACAAACGGCGGCAAAAGCGAGGCACCGCTGACAATTGCGGCAGTTTGAATAAATTTACGGCGGTTTAGGAACGCATCCTTTGAAGTAATTTCTGATGGTTTAACATCGGATGCCTTCGTCGTCTTAATTAACATTTTTAATTTTTCCGTTAAGCCTTTAAAGCGCCAAAATTCCCAACGCTTCTTAACACTATAAATGCCTATTCTAAGCCATTATTCCAAGAAACGTCCAATTTTGCCGAAATATATCCGATAAATTTGGCGTGAAGAGAGAAGTGGCTCAATCTTTGTCTAAACGACTCGACGCCTCAGATGCAGCTGATTCAGCCTGAGCATTCTCGACCGCTTCAGAGGCCGCTTCAGCCTTCTTTTTGGGCTGATCGCCATAATGCACCTGCATGGTCATTGCCACTTTATTGCCATCTTGGGTTAAAACTTTGCGCACATCGCGTGGCACGGGTATTTCCTGTACCCGGCAATAGAGAATAATCGCCGCCGCGAGATGGGCTTCCGAGAACTCAACTTCGCGGGCTTCTCCTTCTTCATTTGGCGGATAGACCAGCGATGCAAATAATCCGTCCTTTTTGTAGATTTTTACGTTCCGGACGCTGGCACTGGGCAGCCGCATATCACTTCGAAGCGCGTAATTAATCAGCGCCGCCTGCACTTCTTCTTCACTAAACACCAAGCGTCGTAATTCTACCGGCACAATCCACCCCCAATTATTTAGTGCGCTTCATCCCAGTTTTTACCATAGCCTGTGTCCACCACCAAAGGCACGTCCAAATGCGCAACGGATTCCATTACCGATTTAACCAGACTTGTGGTTTTCTCAAGCTCTTTTTCGGGCACATCAAAGATCAGTTCATCATGTACCTGCAATAGCATTTTTGCTTTCAAGCCGGTTTCTTCCATCGTACCCGGCAATTTCAACATCGCGCGTTTAATAATATCAGCGGCACCGCCTTGGATCGGCGCATTGATCGCAGCACGCTCTGCAAAACTGCGCATGGCGCCATTTTTATCATTGATCCCCGGCACAAAACACTTTCGACCATAGAGTGTCGTCACGTATCCAAGCTCAGCGGCACTGGCCTTGGTATCATCCATATAGGTCTGGATACCTGGATAGCGATCAAAATAAGCAGCGATGTATCTCGCCGCCTCACCCCGGGAGATGTCCAACTGGCACGCCAAGCCAAATGCAGAAATACCATAAATGATGCCGAAATTAATCGCCTTCGCCTGACGCCGGACCATCGGGTCCATGCCTTCGACTGGCACTTCGAACACTTGAGAGGCGGTCAGCGCATGAATATCAACGCCGTCGTGAAACGCCTGTTTTAAAACATCAATGCCAGCGACATGGGCCAGTAGACGCAGCTCGATCTGAGAATAATCCGCTGACAGCAAGACATTGCCTTTAGACGGCACAAAAGCTGTTCTGATCTTGCGGCCCTCTTCGCTGCGGATCGGAATATTCTGCAAATTAGGGTCGTTGGAACTCAAGCGCCCCGTTGAGGCAATCGCCTGACCGTAATTTGTATGCACTCGGCCGGTCTCAGGATTGATCTCTTCGATCAAGGCATCGGTATAGGTGCTTTTCAGCTTGGCGAGTTGGCGAAATTCCAAAACCTTGACCGGCAGCTCGTGGCCGTTGGCAGCCAAGCCTTCCAAAATATCTGCGCCGGTTTGATAGGCGCCGGTTTTGGTTTTTTTAGCCCCCTCGATGCCCATTTCATCAAACAGGATTTCTCCCAATTGTTTCGGTGAGTTGATGTTGAACTCGTGGCCGACAAGCTCATGGATTTCAATTTCAAGCTCAGCCAATCGTTTAGCAAAATCAGCGCTTAACTTTTTGAGGACCGTGGCATCGACTTGAATGCCGGTGCGCTCCATATCTGTCAGAACAGAAATCAGCGGCCGTTCCATGCTTTCATAAATGCCAACCATATGGTCGAGGGCCAGGCGCGGTTTCAGCAATTTATGGAGACGCAGTGTGATGTCCGCATCCTCGGCGGCATAATCAAGTGCCGCATCAAGCGCCACTTTGTCAAAAGTCACTTGCGATTTGCCGGAGCCGGCAACGTCTTTGAATTTAATGGTTTGATGATCGAGATGAAGTTGCGCGAGATCATCCATATTGTGTTTATGAAGACCGCCCTCGATCGCATAGGAAATCAGCATGGTGTCATCGACCGGCGTAACATTAATGCCATAATGACCAAAAATCTTTGCGTCATACTTCGCGTTATGAAAGATTTTGAGCACGGACAGGTTTTCCAACAGCGGCTTGATCAGTTTGACCACCTCTTCCCGCTTGATCTGTTTTATTTTGGCACCGTTATTTTTAGCGTCGGGCGCATCATCCAATCCGAGATCAAGAGTGGCTTGCTCTTCAGGCGCACTATGCGCCACCGGGATGTAGCATGCTTTGCCGGGATGAATGGACATCGAAATGCCGACCATTTCCGCCTGCATGGCATTGAGCGACGTGGTTTCGGTATCGACAGCCACCACACCAACCGACGTAGCCTCATCAATCCAGGCCTGCAGGCTGTCTTTATCCTGGACCAATTCATATTCAGTTTTCTCAGGAAAGGCGGCGGCGACATGAAAGGCTGCCGGATCAGGCGCGCCCTCCGACGAAGTTTCTTTGCTGCTAGGTTTTGGTTTTGCTTGAACGTCCTTCGCCTCGGGTGCTTTTTGGCCGAACTTGCTTTCCATTCGGGTAACCAAAGATTTAAACGCCTGCTCTTGGAGAAACGCTAAAAAAGTATCCACCTCGATATCTTTGACGGCAAAATCTTCGAGCGGCACCTCCACCGGCACATCGACTTTGAGGGTCACCAATTCCCGGGAAATACGCGCGAGATCAGCCTGTTCGATTAGCGCTTCGCGGCGTTTGGGCTGTTTGACGTTTTCAGCATTCGCCAAAACGCCATCCAAATCGCCGTATTCATTGATCAATAGAGCCGCCGTTTTAACGCCGATACCGGCAACGCCCGGTACATTATCGGCAGAATCACCGGCAAGCGCCTGCACGTCGATCACGCGGTCCGGGCCGACGCCAAATTTCTCGACAACTTGGTCCGGGCCAATTTCGCGGTTTTTCATTGCATCAAACATTTTGATGTGAGGTCCAACACATTGCATCAGATCTTTGTCGGTCGACACCACTGTAACTTCAGCTCCAGCCTCGACGGCTTGGCGGGCATAGGTGGCGATCAGATCATCAGCCTCATAGCCTTCCATATCGACAGCTGGAATGTTCATTGCGCGGGTGGCTTCACGGACCAGCTCGAACTGTGGAATGAGATCGTCCGGCGGCGGCGGCCGGTGCGCTTTGTAGTCTTTATATATGTCATTGCGAAATGTTTTGCGGGCGCGGTCAAAAATAACGGCAATGTGGTCGGCACTGGTATCGTCGACCAGCTTCATCAGCATCTGAGTGAACCCATACACCGCATTGGTCGGCGTGCCATCGGGACGGTTCATTTGGGTTTTGATGCCAAAATAAGCGCGAAACAAAAACCCCGATCCATCAATCAGGAAAACATGTTTCATCTCTTTAGATTTAGAACTCAGTGTCCTGATCCGTCAGCTGAACCTTCGGCCAAAACAAAAATGCGGCTGCAATAGGGGCAAACGATTTGGCCTTCTTTGCCAATGCTTAAATAGACATTAGGGTGGCCGGATGCGCCGCTGCCGCCATCACAGCTCACTTGCTCGGTTTCGACGACGATCGGTTCTTCTATATCGGTGCTATCCATTTTATACTCAGTTTGATTTCTAAAATTATCTTCAAATCACCCAAATGATGCCAAAGATGTTGATTGACCCTGCGCAACGCGAATGATACCTCACAATCAAACATTGGCAAGCTTTGCCAAGCAATAACCGCCCGGGAATAGCACAAATAAATGAGCCCAGAATCAACATCTCTCCCTGAATTCGCCATTGAGATTACCGGTCTCAATAAAACCTATGCCGGGAACTCGGTCCAGCCTCCAAAAGAGGCGTTGACCGATATCAATTTGAAAATTCCGCGTGGCTCATTTTTTGGACTTTTAGGGCCAAATGGCGCCGGAAAATCAACAATCATTAATATTATGGCTGGCCTGGTGATTAAAACCTCGGGCGACGTCAAAGTCTGGGATTACGACATTGAGGCGCAAATGCGCCAAGCGCGCTCCTCTATCGGGATTGTGCCGCAAGAACTCAACATTGATCCTTTTTTCACGCCGCGCGAAATCTTGGAAGTACAGGCCGGGCTCTATGGCGTGCCAAAAGCCCAGCGCCGTACCGATGACATTCTGGCTGCCGTTCGGCTTTCAGACAAAGCCGATGCCTATGCCAGAACGCTTTCGGGGGGCATGCGCCGCCGCATGCTGGTTGCCAAAGCCATGGTGCATTCTCCGCCGGTTTTGGTGTTGGACGAGCCCACCGCTGGCGTCGATGTTGAGCTTCGCCAACAACTTTGGTCTTATATCCGGGGACTTCGCGATCAAGGCACAACAATTTTGCTGACCACTCACTATTTGGAGGAAGCCGAAGAGCTCTGCGATCAAATAGCGATCATCAGCCATGGACGCTTGGTCACCAGCCAAAAAACCGAAGATCTTCTCAGCACCTTGGATTCTAAAGAACTTATTATCACGGTCGATAAAAAGTTGTCTGAGGTGCCGAGCGAACTGGCTGGTTTCAATGTCGAGTTAAGCAACAGCCGCAAGCTCGTTTTCCGCGTGCCGCCAAATGAAGTGCCGGTTGAAGCGGTGATCGACGCGATCCGCAAAGCCGGCCTTGGCATTGTTGATCTCACCACCAAAGAAAGCGATTTGGAAGACATTTTCTTGATGATGACCCGCGGCGCAGAAGAAGGGGTAAGCCTCGGATCATCAGACAGGATCACCTGAAAAGCGCCATGCGCCTTAAACCGGCATTCAAATTTGTCGCATTAGTTCTAGCCATTTCATCGCTGAGCGCCTGCGCGCCGCAACTCGTCCTCCCTGGCCCCAACATCACAGAGCCCAAAATTACGGCGACATCTCTTATCATGACCGATGGCGCAGCCTTGCCGCTGCATCGCTGGCAGCCGAATGACAAGTCGCCAAAAGCCGTTATTTTGGCCCTGCATGGTTTCAATGATTACGGGCTATTTGTTAAAGAGGGTGCGAAGTATTTCGCCAATCGCGGTCTTCTGGTTTATGCCTATGATCAACGCGGCTTTGGCGCAGCGCCCCATCACGGACGCTGGCCGGGGCGCAAAGCATTGGCTGATGATCTTATTTCGGCCACCAAACTAATCCGTTCAAATCATCCAAACAAACCTCTCTATCTGTTGGGGACAAGCATGGGCGGCGCAGTGATGATGACTGCAATGACCCGCCGCAAACCGCCTCACGTCGACGGCATTATTTTAGCTGCGCCCGCTGTTTGGGGCCGGGATAGCATGGCTTTTTATGAACGCTGGGCGCTCGGATTATTATCTCACACCCTGCCCTGGGTCACGCTTTCCGGGCGCGGCTTAAAAATAAAGCCAAGCGACAACATCGAAATGTTGCGCGCGCTCGGCCGCGATCCTTTGATCATAAAAGAAACCCGGATTGATACGATTTGGGGATTGGCCAATTTGATGGATGAGGCCGCCGCAGAAGCTGCAAAATTTCGCAGCAAAGCGCTCATTCTCTATGGCGAGCGTGATGAAGTCATCAAAAAAGCGCCAACCGAGAAAATGCTGGCGCGACTGCCTAAATCCACTGCGTCAAAGCGCAAACTTATCCGCTACAAGAATGGCTATCACATGCTGCTGCGCGATTTACAGGCGAAGAATGTTTGGCGCGATATCGCCGAATGGATTGATAATAAATAAGAAAATCGAATCCGAATTAATTTTTATTATTAAAATTAATTACGAGATTTTCTTGACATTTTTTGCAAAGGGTCTATATGAGGCCGGTACTACGTTACACAGACGTCTTGTGTACGCCCTGTTTGATTGTTGCGAACACGCCCATCGACCAGTTGCTTTCCTGACATCGTGAACGTTTGAACTGTGAGTCGGGCATGTTGCCTGGCCACACAAATTGTATATGTAAAGGAAATAACGACTATGGTTGACGGAACAGTTAAGTGGTTTAATGCCACTAAAGGCTTCGGTTTTATTGAACCTGAAGATGGCGGAAAAGATGCATTTGTGCACATTTCTGCTGTTGAAGCTGCTGGTATTGCGACTTTGAATGACGGCCAAAAAGTAACCTACGAATTGGTTGCTGGCCGCGATGGCAAAGAAGCCGCCGAAAACATCGCGCTTCGCGACTAATCTACAGGATCTGAGGGGGGACTATCCCCCCTTATATCTTTTGGGGAGCCAATTCGCGCCCCCTAACGTCCTCTCTTAATTTATTTGTAGGGCGTAGATCAGGGTAATGTTGAGATTTTTCCTTTACCTCACCCCTAGCCGCTAAGCGGCTAATAATGAAAAGAGAAACTACCAAAATGACTAATTTTTCTGGGCTCGACTTGATCGAGCCTTTGCAGCGCGCTTTGTCCGCTGAGGGCTACGCGGCACCCACGCCGATCCAGGCCCAATCTATTCCGCATTTAACGGCGGGCCGTGATCTTCTTGGTGTAGCGCAGACTGGCACCGGAAAAACTGCGGCTTTTGTTCTGCCGATGTTGCAGAGCCTCACCGAAACTTCTAATGGACGGCCCCAAGCCGGCCGGCCGCGCGCCCTCGTATTGGCGCCGACCCGTGAACTCGCCATTCAAATTGGCGATTCCGTAAAGATTTACGGACAATTCCTAAATATAAAGGCCACCACCATTTTTGGCGGCACGTCCCAAGGCCAACAAGTCGCCGCATTGAACCAGGGCGTCGACATTGTTGTCGCCACGCCTGGCCGCCTGCTCGATCTGATGAACCAGGGCAAACTGCGTTTAGATCAAGTCGGCATTTACGTGCTCGACGAAGCTGATCGCATGCTCGATATGGGTTTCATTCACGATGTGCGCAAAATTACAGACCGCGTTAGCAAAGATCGCCAAACGCTTTTGTTTTCCGCGACCATGCCGTCGGCTGTTGCCAAATTGGCTAATGGCTTGCTCACCGACCCAATCCGCGTTGAAATTGCCGCCCAGTCTCCAACGGCAGAGCGGATTGACCAGCGTGTGCTGTTTGTCGCAAAAGCGCAAAAGCGCAATCTGTTAAGTACAGTTCTTGAAGACAGCGACATTTCCCGCGCCCTTGTCTTCACCCGCACCAAACATGGCGCCAACCGGGTAGCCAAACATCTCGAACAAAAGAATGTCAGATGCGGTGTTATCCATGGCAATAAATCCCAAAATGCCCGCCAAGAAGCGCTTAAAAGCTTTAAAGACGGCAAATTGCGGATTTTGGTAGCGACCGATATTGCGGCCCGCGGCATTGATGTTGAGGGGGTCACCCATGTGATCAACTTTGATCTGCCAAACGATCCGGAGACTTATGTCCACCGTATTGGACGGACGGCGCGCGCCGGCGCTGCCGGTCAGGCGATCTCGTTTTGTGACGAGGAAGAACGCGAATATTTGTTCGATATCGAAAAAATCATTCGTAAGATGATCGACGTTGAAATCGATCATCCGTTCCATTCT
>CAJXJM010000055.1 GCA_913054205.1 uncultured Rhodospirillaceae bacterium | reverse complement strand
AGCGTCGACGGAGGAATTCGGCCAGTCCGCTTCTTTTTTAAGTATATCACTTAATGAAACCTCGGCTTCATCTCGGAAACTATTGTCGTGGGTATTATTAGTATAAAAATCCACCAAGTACTCGAGAGATGGGCGAGAGTTTACAAAAACGTAGGAGCAATCCTGACAGCGATCGAGTTTAAACTCGCCGGCTTCAGTTGTTTTGCTATTCCACAGGCTGACGGGAGCTGAACAGATCGGACAAGCATCCATCTTTAATTCAGACATTTTCCAAAATCACCCTGTTATCGATTTTATTTTGCCAACTACTCTCATGCATGTTGCACAGGATAACACCTATTCAGGGTTATCTCGAACAGCGTCACTGGTAATTTAATGAATTTTTAGGCAGAAACGGCAGCTAAATCAACAATTTCAGCTTCATTCGTTACAAAACCGGCCTCATCTGAATCGTCATTTTCTTCCGATTCGACATACCGCCAAGACGATGGGTTGGCAAATAGTGCTCGGAGCAATTGATTGGTTAAGGCATGACCGGCGCGAACACCTTTGTAACTACCACGTATAACAGCGCCCGACGTATAAAGATCACCAACCGCATCCAAAACCTTATGGCGAACAAATTCGTCAGCGTAGCGTAACCCGTCTTCGTTCAGAACTTTGTCGTCTTCAATGATCACTACGTTGTCCAAAGAGCCGCCCAATCCCAGACCAGCGGCCCGAAGTTGTTCAACTTCATGCATAAACCCAAAGGTACGAGCGCGGGCAACTTCTTTTTTGAAAGTGCCATTTACCATGTTGACCGAAATCGCCTGCTTAGCAACGACTTTACTTTCAAAATCAATTTCAAAACTGACAGAGAAGGTATCGCTTGGCACAAGCTCTGCCATTTTGTCGCCGATTTCAACGCGAACTGGTTTTAGAATTTCTATAACCCGGCGCAGTGCATCTTGTTCTTGCAGGCCTGCACATTCAATAAGAAATACAAATGGTTGCGCACTGCCATCCATTACAGGAACTTCAGGGCCATTTACGTCTACATAAACGTTATCGACGCCGCAGCCAGCGAGAGCGGACATGAGATGCTCAATTGTACTGATGGTAACGCCTTCTTCGACGCCAATCGTCGTGCACATGCGGGTATCTACAACGTTGTCCCAGCGCGCTTCAATCTCTTTAGATCCAGGAATATCGGTGCGGCGAAATATAACACCTGTATTCGCTTCAGCTGGTTTCAAGGTAAGGGAGACTTTTTCTCCGCTATGAAGCGCAATGCCGACGCAATTCATCGTCCGAAGAAGCGTTTTTTGCTTCTGCGGGTCCAACAATGATGCTTCAGGAGAAGCAGTCTCTATGTTTTTGGAAATTGTGTCCTGACCAATGTGGTTCATACTGAATTTTTAACTTTCGTGTACCGTAGATTTTGAGACCCAATATTGCCATTAGTGGCTTGAGTACCCTGAGAGTGTTGTAGCAACGCCCCCGTGAGTACTCAAATCAACTAATGTTGCAATATATTACGCCCAAAAGTGCCTTCTTTTAAATCAAGCCTAATTGGCCTGGCGACGTAAAAAGGCTGGAATATCAAGGACATCCTCCTCATCCTGGACTCCGGCCAAACGATCGGCTGGATCCAGATCACCAAGTAATGCTTGAGGGGGTGGTATGTCCTCTTCAGCTGTTTCAGCCATCGATTCGACGGGTGATTCGTCAACAGCTTGTTCGACAATTGATTCCGAAATCGGGTCTGGCACCTCTTCGATTGCAGGCTCTTCGACAATTTCCGGCTCGGGCTCAGGTTCTGGCGCAGCTTCTGCCACAATTTCAGGTTCTGGCTCAGGCGTTAACTCTGGCGTTGGCTCGGGTTGAACTTCAACTGCTTCCTCGGCAACCATTTCGGCGACGGGTGCCTCTACTTTGGCTTCAGCCCGCTTTTTATCGCCGCGAGCCACACCGGTAACACGTTCAAACAAGCTCAAACCACTTTTCTTGGGTGCCTCTTCGACCTCTGGTTCCTTATTGGCATTTACCATATCGGCAGCGGCAAAAGGATCAGCCGATGTTTCAGTTTCCACTGACGTCATCGTGCCGGCTGGAGCCGCTGGAATGAAGACATCTTCTTCCTTTCGAACATTGGATAGGAAAGATGGAATTTTATCATCTTCCGGCAGCGGCGCTTCTTCAACCACGGTAGCATCAGTGACCTTCTCAGGCTCAGGCATTACTTCCGGCGTCACTTCTTGCTGAACTTCCGATTTTACCTCTGGCCGCGGAATCATAGCTACGGGAGCAACCCGAGCCATCTGCGCAACGGGCGCTGCTTCTTTTGGCGTTGGAGTACTTAAGGCTTTTGGCTTTGCAACTGCGTCGGTGACGGTACGCACAATCGGCTCTGGCCGCACGCCGGCAACAGATTCAATACCTGTTGCAACAACGGACACACGTACTTTTCCTTCAAGCGCTTCGTCAAATGTGGAGCCAAAGATAATATTAGTTTCACCTTCCACTTCGTCACGAATGCGGTTGGCAGCTTCATCCACTTCAAACAATGTGATGTCAGAACCAGCGGTAATGTTGATCAACACGCCTTTTGCGCCGCTCATAGATATATCATCCAGTAATGGATTGGCGATTGCTTGTTCGGCGGCATCGGTTGCCCGGCGTTCGCCTTCGGCTTCACCGGTGCCCATCATAGCTTTGCCCATCTCGCTCATAACCGACTTAATGTCAGCAAAATCGAGATTGATCAGTCCTGGCATTACCATCAAATCAGTAACGCCCCTGACGCCAGAGTACAAAACATCATCCGCCATTTTGAAAGCATCTGCGAATGTGGTTTTCTCGTTGGCGACGCGGAACAAATTTTGGTTCGGAATAATCAATAACGTATCGACATATTGTTGAAGCTCCTCCAACCCGGCTTCGGCCATCTTCATCCGGTTGGCACCTTCGAATTGAAAAGGTTTGGTGACGACACCAACTGTCAGGATGCCGTATTCCCGGGCGGCCTTGGCAATAACAGGAGCGGCGCCAGTTCCGGTACCACCACCAAGGCCAGCTGTGATGAACACCATATTGGCATCTCGCAAATGAGAGATAATTTCTTCCAAGGATTCTTCGGCTGCGGCGCGTCCAATATCTGGATTTGCGCCGGCACCAAGACCTTGAGTGATATTGATTCCCATCTGAATACGCTGATCTGACTTCGAATGTGATAGCGCTTGCGCATCTGAATTCGCGACGAGGAATTCAACGCCTTCCAGTCCTGAAGAAATCATATTGTTAACCGCATTTCCGCCGGCACCGCCGACGCCGACAACTGTTATGCGAGGTTTTAAATCCGACTCTACAGAGCCAGTTGGTAATGTAAGATTGATGCTCATAATGGCCTCCAACTCCAAATCATATGCTCACCCGTCGAATTTGTTGGATTCTCCAACAGACGAGCAGCGTGTTCCCTCAATTTCCCCAATTGAGAACAAAAATTGCATTGCCCAGATTCTACGGGCAAAAGGTTACTAAATGTTTTCACGTATCCACTGTCCAATTCTGCCGAATTTTCCACTCGGCACCTCTAATGAGCGCGACGACGTCATTGCCGCAGCCGCGCGTTGCTTTAAAATCACTTGAATAAGACCCGCAGGGGCCGAAAACGCAGGCCCATTAACGGATTCAGCCAATCCTTTGACGTAGTTTGGACGCCCCAAACGGACCTGTTTGTCCATCATTTCGGCGGCCAATTCGCGTACGCCAGTCAATTGACTGGCCCCGCCGGTGAGGACAACACGGCGCGCACCAGCTTTCTCGAATCCTGTTGGTTCGAGTTTTTCGCGAACCAACTCGTAGATTTCTTCGATACGCGGGCGAATGATTCCCACCAACATTGACCGCGAAATCTGATTTTCGCCGTCATCTTCCTCGCCAACGAGCGGTACTTTGATCACTTCCTGGTCATCTGAAGGGGATGGGACAGCGCTTCCGTAGAGCGTTTTCATGCGCTCGGCATAAGCAACGGGTGTCGACAATCCACGCGCAATATCGTTCGTCACGTGATTGCCGCCGAGGGGCACCGAATCTGTATACACAACTTCGCCGTCAAAGAAGACGGAAATGTCGGGCGTACCACCACCCATATCGATACTGATAACACCGAGCTCTTTTTCATCTTCGACGAGGCAGGCCAAACCGGCGGCATAAGGCGCGACAACTTGGCTTTCAACATCCAAGTGGCAGCGATTTACGCAAGCCGTAATGTTTCGGAGCGCGCCGGCGGACGCCGTGATGACATGCATGTTAACACCGAGCTTTTCGCCATACATGCCACGCGGATCTTTAACGCCTGGATTGCCATCAATACTGTAAGCAACAGGTACAGTGTGAATGATTTGACGATCATCCACCTGTTGCGAATAAAGCCAAGTTGGATCGAGAGCGCGCTTAAGATCGACATCACTTATCTCGTGACCGGAGATCGCAACATCAAAGGAGATCAATTTAGATTTCGGAACGCCGCCCGAAACGCAAAGCACGACATCTCGCACATTCTCGCCGGCCATTTGCTCAGCCGCTTCGACGGTTGTGCGTATTGAATCCTCAACCGCCACCATATCGACAATATTGCCGTTCTTAATGCCTTTCGACACCTGGTGACCGACGCCGATCACCTCTGCCGCGCCATTTTCCAACGGCCGGGCGATGAAGCAGGCGACTTTGGTGGTGCCAACGTCAAGCGCTGTGATGAGACCAGTTCGATTGGCCGATTTTGAGGGTACTTTTTGTATCATCTGTTTAAACTTTAAGTATCTCTTTCGCTGATTAATGTGCCGCCCGGATGGCGTTGAGGGCGCTTGTTTGGTTTTTTCGGCCTGATAGATGGCTTTCTAGATGTCGGAGGAAACTTCAAAATCTCCTCTTTCTTAGCGCCTTTTTGGTTTTCTCGGATGACCACCCGGTCCGCCAAACGCAAATCCACGGTAATGAGATCTTTCGACAACAGATCGTGATTTTTGTCCAATTCGGCCAATTGCGACCAGGCCGCGCCGGGATCGTCTTCCGGTAGGCGGATTTCAATTTTGTTGTTCAAATGAAGGTTCCAACGGCGTCCGCCGACTCTAACGGCTGCCTTCACTTTGCCCGCCAGTTTTGGCTCCGTTGCTAAGACTTCAAATAGCTGGGCCGCGTGGCTGGGTGCATCTCGCCCGACAATCACGATCAGATTGCTGTATTTGCTGACATCTTTTAGAGGGATTAACTCGCCATTGGTATCGATCAGAGAGAACTTTCTAACCCGCTGCCACAGCGCCATGGGTCGCCGCTCACTTAATTGGAGATGCACAACGTCAGGCAATTGACGCTCGATCACTGCATTGCGCACCCAGGGAAGTGCAACAACCCGATCACGGGCCGCCTTTGGATCAAACGCCAGGATCGGCGCTCCTCTTTCAAGGCGTAGCGCTTTCAGCAAACTCTTTCGTGATGTTTCAAATCGTCCTTCGACAAAAATCTCGCGGACTGAAAAGCCGGTTTTAGCAGCACCTGCGATCACCATCCATTTGGCACGCTCGGTTGTTTCTTGAACCCAACCACTTTGCCAGAGCCACCAACCTGCGGTGCTTGCACTGCCAAACAAGGCGAGTATGAGACTAGCCGCCACGATAGGGCGGCGCCAAATCGGTTTTACCCGACGGCGGCGCAGGCCGCGTTTGGTGTCTTTATCGGATTTGAAGAAAAATGCCATCAATCGTCGCATGCTGCATTCTCCACTAACCAACTTACCAGTTCGTTAAACGAAATATTTGCATGAGCTGCTTGTTCAGGTACAAGAGATGTAGGCGTCATACCGGGCTGGGTGTTGATCTCCAACATGTAGAGATTTTTGCCGTCAAAGCGAATGTCGGCCCGGGAAAGACCACGGCATCCCAAAATCTCATGAGCCAATAGCGAAATCCGCATCGCTTCATCGTATATTTTCTTAGGTATATCGGCAGGCACCTGATGCTCTGAGCCGCCGTCGGCATATTTTGCGTCATAATCATAAAAGCCATGCCCAGTTGTAATCTCCGTTACCGCCAGCGGCCTATCTCCCATAACGGAAACCGTCAGCTCCCGGCCAGCAACAAATTTTTCCACCATCACATGGCGGCCAAAGGTCCATTCTTCTTCGCTTGGAATGTAATTGTCACCTTCCATCACAATATGAACACCGACACTGGAACCTTCATTCAATGGCTTCACGACGAATGGCGGTTCCATTGCGCCGCCGGCAATAAGCTCTTCACGTGTCACGATTTTATGTTCGGCGACTTTAATGCCGGCGGCGGCGAACATCGACTTTGCCACCGGCTTATCCATTGCCAATGAAGATGCCAGCACACCGGAATGGGTGTAGGGAACATCCAGAATGTTGAGCAGACCTTGGATGCAACCGTCTTCACCGTAACGGCCATGCAGCGCATTGAAGACGGCATCCGGCTTTGGAAACAGCCGGGTTAAAAGTGCACCGACATCACGCTGTACATCGATGGAGGTTACCCGGTATCCGGCTTCACTTAGCGCATTGCTGACGGCAGCGCCGCTCACCAACGACACTTCACGCTCGGCGGACCACCCACCCATCAATACCGCGACGTGGCGCGTCATTGCGGCACCTCATCTACCTGAGGGTTTTCAGGAACGCCAATCCGGCGTATTTCCCATTCAAGCTGAATGCCACTGGACTCAAAAACACGGCGGCGCACTTCTTCGCCGAGGCCTTCAAGATCTGCCGCCGTTGCCGAGCCTGTGTTGATCAAGAAATTGCAGTGTTTTTCCGAAACGATAGCCCCGCCGCGCATTAATCCCCGGCACCCTGCCTGATCAATGAGCTCCCACGCTTTAGCACCCGGAGGATTGGTGAAGGTGCTGCCGCCAGTCGGTGTTTTAACTGGCTGGGTTAAAGCACGCTCCGCCCGGATTTCTTTCATGCGGTCAGCTATTTCTCTGGTGTTACCAGGCTCACCTTTGAAACTGGCATCTATGAAAATAAGATCAGCCGGTGCTTCGGAATAGCGATAGCTGTATTTCATCTCGGCGACCGAGAGCTCAATCAAATTGCCTTTAACGTCCAATGCCCTGACCCGTTGGACAATGTCTTTTGTCTCGGACCCATAGGCCCCAGCATTCATACGCACGGCACCACCGACGGCACCCGGAATGCCGCATAAAAACTCAAATCCCGCGATCCCACATTCCCGCGCGGCATTTGCCAGTCTGAGGTTCGAGACACCGCCCCCGGCTGTGATTTCCAAACCCTCCACAGATATTTTAGTAAACACCTCGCTAAGACGAATTACTACACCCGGAACACCGCCATCCCGCACCATCAAATTCGAGCCGATGCCAATAATTGTGATTGGTACATCGTCGGGTTTGTTTTGCAGAAAATTCATGAGATCATTTAAATCTGCCGGCCAGAACATCACTTCCGCCGGGCCGCCTACCCGGAACCAGGTGGATTTAGAAAGATCAGCATTCGTTTCGATCCGCCCGAGTGTTGCCGGTAATCTTGGAAACAGATCATCAGGGAATTTCGGCGCTGCCATCATCCAACACCTTCCAACGCAGAGCCGCGCAACTTGGCGAGCTCTTCCGGCAGGGCGTTAGCCCAGGCGGTAATGTTGCCGGCACCGAGACAGACAACAAAATCACCTGAGCTCATGTGTTCGTTTACGAAAGCCGCTAAATCTTCAGGCTGTTCGAGCGGAATCACCATGCGATGACCATGAGAGCGCAGACCTTCAACCAGACTATCTCGGCTAATGCCCTCTATCGGCGTTTCGCCTGCTGAATAAACATCAGCAACAACCACAATGTCCGCATTGTTAAAACACGTGCAAAACTCTTCAAAGAGATCCTGCAAGCGTGAATAGCGATGTGGTTGAACAACAGCCATCACGCGGCCTTCCGGCGTTGCTGTTCGGGCTGCTTCGAGTACAGCCGCTATTTCGACAGGATGATGACCGTAATCGTCGATTATTGTAATGTCATCTACCGCACCGGTTTTGGTAAAGCGACGCTTCACACCGCCAAAATTGGCGAGCCCTGTGCGGATCAGCTCCTCGGATATGCCAAGTTCCAAAGCGATACCGACCGCCGCCGTAGAATTTAGAATGTTATGAACACCGACCATCGGCAGATGGAGTTCTACAATTGATCGCTCAGCGCCCGATTTTCGATCCATGATGACAATATCGAAATTTGATCCATCTGGTGTTGTCTCAATATTCGTGACCCGCACATCGGCTTGGGGTGAGACACCATAGGTGATAATTTTTCGGTCCGAAACGCGCGGGATAAGTGCCTGCACTTCCGCATCATCAATGCACAACGTGGCAAACCCATAAAATGGAATTTGCTCGACAAAATTAACAAATGCGTCACGCAAGGCATCGAACGAGCCGTAATGATCCATGTGCTCATTGTCGATATTTGTTACCACTGCGATGGTCGAAGGCAGCTTTACGAATGTTCCATCGGATTCGTCGGCTTCGGCGACCATCCAGTCACCACTGCCAAGACGCGCATTTGTCCCCCATGCATTGATGATGCCGCCATTGATAACGGTAGGGTCCATCTCCGCAGCTTCTAACAGTGCGGCAATCAAAGACGTCGTTGTGGTTTTTCCATGTGTGCCGCCAACCGCGATCGACCATTTAAGGCGCATGAGCTCGCCCAACATTTCAGCGCGGCGCACCACGGGCATCAGGCGTTGCCGTGCAGCATCGAGTTCGGGGTTTCCTGCTTTAACGGCAGAGGAGATCACCACAACTTCAGCATCTCCCAAATTCTCTTCCGCATGGCCAACTTTGACATCAATGCCAAGTCCTCTCAGACGCACGACATTTGCACCTTCTGCCATATCACTGCCCTGCACAGCGTAGCCAAGATTATGCAGAACCTCGGCAATACCGCTCATACCAATGCCGCCAATGCCGACGAAGTGGATGGTGCCGAGATCTAGGGGCAAACCTCTCATGCGGCCTCCCTTTGATCGTCAGCGCTGGAATTTCGATTGCCGTTGCCGTTTCCATTATCCGAAATCAGGTCCATCACCATGTCAGCGAGCCTTGCAGCAGCATCTGGTTTACCGGCGGATTTTGCCGCCGAGGCTGCGTTTTCAAGCATGCGCGGCATGGCAAACAAGGACTCAATACGATCAGCCAATACATCTTCAGAAAAAGCATCTTCGGGGATCAACCAGCCACCGCCAACTTCATCCACCGCATGAGCGTTTTTGGATTGATGATCGTCAACGGCATGTCGATAAGGCACCATGATTGCCGGCCGACCAATTGTCGTTAGCTCGGCTATTGTCGAGGCACCAGACCGACAAATCACGAGATGGGCATCTGCAATGTGTTCGGGGACATCGTCAAAAAAATTGGAGATGGCAGCATCGATACCCAAAGCTTGGTAGGCTGACCGAGCTTGATCGATATCTTCCGGGCGACTTTGCTGGGTAATTTTAATTCGGGCGCGGGTTTTATCGCTTAATCGTTTCATCGCAGCCGGAACAACTTCGCTAAAAATATGCGCCCCTTGACTGCCACCAAAGACCGCAAGATTGATCGTGCCATCGTCTGACAAATTTGGATATTCCCGATCACGAACAGTCGCGACGGCGGGCCGCACCGGCATGCCTGTTACGATGACATTTGAAAGCGCAGGTTCTGGTATCGAAGAAACCTTTTCAAATGACGTTGCAATTTTCTCAACCCGGCTCGCGAGCAAGCGATTGGCTCGCCCAAGCACCGCATTTTGCTCGTGGATGGCGGCTTTGGTGCCAGAATAAACTGCCGCCAACATCGTTGGCACCGAGGCATAGCCGCCAAATCCGACAACAACAGCTGGCTTCATTCGGCGCAGCAAAAACCAGGCCTGAAATGTACCGATTAAAATTTCAAAGGCGCTAAATATCCGCGCAAAGAAGCCTTTACCTAC
>CAJXJM010000054.1 GCA_913054205.1 uncultured Rhodospirillaceae bacterium | reverse complement strand
TGAGCTCAATAGCGCAATACTTCCGACCTTCATCATTCGTCGCCTGTTCGATGCTTATTATCTCCTGGCGCACCCGTATCAATCGTTTAACCACCCAGTATATAGATCCGCCATCGGTCAATTCATCGATCCGGCGGGGAACATTTCTGGTAAATGTATGGAGGCGTTTTCCCTTGGTCGAGGCCATGCGGTCACTCTGGATTTCTCTCAGCTTGGCAATACTTTCGATACGCACGGCCATGCGCAATAGATGAACGGTCATAGGATGGGACAACCTAAGAATGAGAGTTATTTTTCAACGCAAAAATATCACTCACGCCTAGGAGAGTCACGCCTCGGCAAGACGAATACTGAAAAAAATGAATTCTAATTAGGTGGGGCGAAGAACCGTCCGTTGTGAGATTTATATTCGTAGTCGTTGTCTCGGCGGTTGCTGCCCGCCGGCGGCATTTCGCGGCGACGACGGTCGGGACCGAAATAGCTTTCAGCCTCGACAAATTCTCGTGGATTTTCAACGATTGAGCGTAAACGATAGTAAACCAGTTTTCCTGAAATTGGCTTGGCGAGAAACTCGGTGGCACCCATATCTCGAGCGGCAAGAATTTCTCTCACTTCTGTGTAGGCAGAAACAACGACAATTGGGACAAATCGATCCGCCGGTGTTTCACCCGCGCGAATGGCCTGGATGAACTCCAAACCGTTCATATCGTCCATCATGTAATCGGTAAAAATGACGTCAGCGCGCATATATTCCATCTCTGTGATGGCTGCAGCCCCACTAGCTGCCTCTGCTATCCGGCCAACACCGAATTCCTTAAGAATACCGCGCATAATCTCATGCATCGGAAAATAGTCATCAACAATGAGCGCACTTATATCTTTAAAATTATATCCCGCTGTCATAAGCCCCTCGCCGACCTCCAGCTGTTGTTATCTAGCTTATTTTGATTAACTGGAAAATTAATGCAAGCCAGGGAATATACGTGCAACATATTTTCTACTTATTAATTTAGAGTAGACACTGTTCAATCTAGGGTTCTATTCAGATTTATACCAATTGGGTGTTCGTTTTTCGAGAAAGGCCGAAAAACCTTCTAAACCTTCCGGCGTATTTCTGCCACCAGCACTAATGGATGCCAAGCGATCAGCCAAGTCATCTGTTATGGCGGATGTCCCAATGTCATTGATCAAGTTTTTTGTATCGCGAACCGCACCGGGTGCACTTTTCAAAATAGCATCAATTACCGGCTCTACAGCTTCATCTAGACCACCGACAGGACAGATTTCGTGGATCAAACCAATTTTTTTGGCCTCATGGACATCGAAGGTTTCTGCTGTCAGCGTATAACGTCTTGCTTGGCGCATACCAATCGCACTGATTACTTGGGGTAATATTGGCGCGGGCGTTATGCCGACCCGCACTTCTGTAATGGCAAATTTTGCATCTTCTGATGCGATGGCAATATCACAGCCCGCAACATACCCCACGCCGCCGCCAAAACAGGCATTTTGCACCAAAGCGATTGTCGGCTTGGCCAAGGTGAACAACTTGCGCATAACGCCTGTGCTGAGGTCTGCCGCGCGTTTCTTTTCTGCGTCACTCGCCGCCGCAAGCACCTTGAACCAATTGACATCAGCGCCGGCGGAAAAGTGTTTTCCAGCCCCTCGAATGATAACCGCTCGGATAGATTCGTCGGCTTCGATTTCTTCCAAACCCGCCGCAAGATCGGTCAAAAGCTCTTCGTTATAGCCATTGAATACCTCCGGGCGATTTAGTGTAACCGTCGCAATTCCATCATCATTTATTTCTTTTAAAACAACTGGTTCTGACATTTTTATGACCTTATAAATTAATTTACCAACCGCCCGTTTCGAGCCACTCATCGACCATATCGAGCCGATCATTTCCCCAGAACGGTTCATCGCCAATAAAAATAAAAGGCGATCCACATACGTTGCGCTCAATAGCCTCAGCAGTGACGTCTTTTAACTTTTGTTTATAGGTTTCATCGTCGATCGCGGCGAGACAGGCATCTCCATCCAAGCCCAATTTGGCAGCGACCGATGCAATCGCATCCTTGGGGCGAATATCGACGCCTTTGGCAAAATATTCCTGGTAGGCGCAAAGCGCAAATTTCTTTGCCAGTGCCGGATCTTGATCATTGATCCAATAAAAAGCACGGCCTGCCGCATGTGTTGGAATGGGAAATGGATCAGGCAATTGCCACGCAATCCCATAGAACCGTGCCGACCGTTCTAGATCGAGGCTGGAATAATCCCATTTCAATGCTTGATCTTTTAACGGGCGATTACCGTTGACCTGAAACATTGCGCCGAGCAGGAAAGGCTTCCAGATAACCTCTCGATCATGTTTTTCGCCGATTACTTCAATCCGATGCGCCGCGACGTAGCCGTAGGGCGACGAAAAGTCGCATAGAAATTCAATGAAATCGGTCATTTATAGCCCCCTCAAATTACCAATCGATCGGCGCGCCATCATAATTGAAAAACTTACCACTATCTGCCGAATTTAAACCATCAATGACTTTGCGAATGCCGGAAACACTGTCAACAGGATCAACGGTCGCATTTGCCCCGCCCATATCGGTTTTCGCCCAACCTGGGTGAATAACTGCCGTCGTAATGCCTTTTTCTGCCAAATCAATTGAAAGTGACTTGTGAACCATATTTAACGCTGCTTTGCTTGACCGATAGGTATATTGCTCACCAGAATCATTGGAGCTGATGCTGCCCAATCGGCTGGTAATTGAAACAATTAGCTTTTTGTCTGAACTGGCAACTTGATCGACGAAGCACTCCGTCATTTTGAGCGGCGCTTGGGTATTGATACGAAAAACTTCTGCCCAAGCATTGTAATCGGTATCGCCAAATGCCCATTGTAGCGGTCCGATAACGCCCGCATTGTTTAAAAGCAGGTCGATTTTCTCCTTCGCTAAAATTCTGGAAACCGTCTCAATCGCCAGAAAATCTGCCACATCTAACGGCAAAACTTGGATTTCACCCTTTATGGATTTGAGTGCTGTTGCTGCTTCTGGATCACGGCAGGTTGCCAACACTTTCCAGCCATCGGCGGCATATTGACGGGTAAATTCAAGTCCAAGGCCTCGGTTGGCCCCCGTTATTAAAGCGGTTGGCATGTAATAATTCTCGAATTTGATTAAGAAATACGTTCAATGGCGATGGCAGTGCCTTCACCGCCGCCAATACAAAGCGACGCAACACCCTTGGCCATATCGTATTTTTCAAGCGCGTTTATAAGAGTAACAATGATGCGGGCTCCCGACGCCCCGATCGGGTGGCCTAAGGCGCAAGCGCCGCCGTGAACATTTACTTTGTCAGCAGGCAATCCCAAATCTTGCATGGCAGCCATCGTGACAACGGCAAATGCCTCATTGATTTCGTAGAGATCAACTTCGTCTTTATCCCAACCAGCTTTATCGAGGACCTTTTTGATCGCTCCGATCGGCGCTGTCGTAAACCACTCTGGTTCCTGAGCATGTGTTGCATGCGCCTGAATGATGGCCAACGGTTTTAAGCCACGTTTTTCAGCTTCTGATTGGCGCATGAGGATCAACGCCGCTGCGCCGTCTGAGATCGAGCTGGAATTCGCCGCCGTCACACTTCCATCTTTGGCAAAAGCCGGACGGAGAGTCGGTATTTTTTCCGGCATCGCCTTGCCGGGTTGCTCATCCGTATCAACAATGGTTTCACCTTTCCTAGTTTTTACAGTCACCGGCGCAATTTCCTTGGCGAATGTCCCATCTTTTATGGCTTTTTGTGCACGTTCCAGCGACGTGATCGAAAAGCTGTCTTGAGCCTCGCGGGTAAATTGATAGCGTTCGGCAGTAGCCTCGGCATAAACGCCCATCAAAGTTCCTTCGTCATACGCGTCTTCGAGCCCATCCAAAAACATGTGATCTTTGATTTCGCCGTGGCCCATGCGCATTCCACCTCTGGCATTTGGCAGCAAATAGGGCGCGTTCGTCATGCTCTCCATGCCACCAGCGACCATAATGTCGTATGAGCCTGCCAATATATTGTCATGTGCCAACATCGTTGCTTTCATGCCGGAGCCACACATTTTATTGATTGTCGTTGCGCCAATATGATTTGGAATTCCGGCATTGATCGAGGCCTGGCGTGCCGGTGCCTGCCCTTGCCCTGCGGCAAGCACAACACCCATAACAACATCGTCGATATCGCCGGCGTCGATGCCAGCGCGGGCAATCGCCTCAGCGATAGCAGTTGCGCCGAGTTCTGCCGCAGGCACTGTGCCGAGATCACCGCTCAGCCCTCCCATCGGGGTACGCGCCGCGCCAACAATTACAATAGGATCTGAGGTCATTTTAAGGTCTCTTTTGGTTTATTCTATGTGATTACGAATTTGGCTCGATTTTAACCATCAAATTGTTAGGAGCCAGAACAAATGTTAGATAATTTGAATTAACTCGAAAATAAAGAAAATCGCAGAAGCAACAATTATGGCACGTGTGATATAAGCCCAGCCGACGCATTTCACATTGAAGGCGGAGCGCCAAATCCCAACGGCTGCATAAATTGAATATCCAATAAGAATGATCACAGCCGCCAAATCCGGCAAAATCTTAAAATCAACCAGATTTAATATTATCGTCCAAAAAGCCCAGCCGCCAAAAACCCCAATGAGCCAATAGGATTGCCACAAATCGGCATCTCCCTGCCAATGGCGAAAGATGAGATGGCGTCGCTTGATGGTCGCTTTGAAATCACTATTCATGAGCAACCCATACACCACGGTCATCGAAAGGTCCTGATTTCGCTCCGAAGATTGTAAATCTAGATTTTTGCAGGTGTAGGTTATTAAACTTATTCAACTTACCTAAGCCACTGATTTATTTAACATATTCTGTTGTTGGTTCTTCTGGGGATTATACATATATTCTTTCGCCGCATGAGCACCCTGCAATTTTTACAAATCTTATTGTGATCTTCATCACACCTAATTCCTTTCTGGGTACCTATATTTAGTCACGAAACTAAAGTCATATAAATTTGTTCCAAAACATCCAAAATGGAAGATGGCAAATGTACGAGATCATAGAAACAGAGTTCCTTGGCGCCCAGATTTTCAAGGCTATATTTTCCGGTGAAATAAACCGCGAATTGGTCATACGATTAATCGACGATATGGCACATCGTGAAGAATCACATCCGAAGTGCCAGCTATTAGTTGATCTCACCCAAATTTCAAAAAACTCTCTCGATATCGAAGATATAAAAGAGATCGTAAATCACGTGAAGGCAAACAGTATTCGGCAGGGGAAAATGGCCTTCCTGACAGGCGATAATTTGAGCCACTATTTATTGCTCAAACTTTACGTCGATTTGGTTGGTGTATTTAAATCCAATCTTGATCAGGTTTTCAAATTTGAAGAAGAAGCATTAGATTGGCTTGAAATGCCAAAGGGATATGAAATATCCTATTCTAAGTGATCTGACATAATTTCATTTGAGGGAGCAGCTGCCATGACCGTTAAACATCTCGTTCTTATTGAAACCAACGATGGGGTCACCGACGCCGAGGTGCAGGAAGTGATGGCCGGCATCATTGCGTTAAAAGATAAAATACCAGGTGTCCTGGAAGTGAAGATCGGCAACAACTTCTCTGACCGCGCCCCCCACATTTCTCACGCCGCAGTCATAACATTGACTGACAAAGATGCATTGGCGGCCTACGGCCCGCATCCAGCCCATCAAGATTTGTTAAAAATACTAATGCCAATAGCAAAGAATTTAACAATCGCCGACATTGATGTTTAGCTGAGAAGTCTAATACGAACAATTATACGCGAGGGTCGATTTACGGAATTGCTCCCTCGGTCTCGTGCGTTAAAATAGCGGTGCTATGAGAATTATCTTTTTAATTTTGTTTGCGTTAATTTCACTGGCTGAGACCACAGACGCGGCTGAATCTCTAAATCCAATAGAGATCAAGGAATGGCAAGTCGCATATGGGGGCCGGTCGCGCGATCCGTTTGCCGAAAGCGCAAATTCTGTCTGGTTTGTCGACCAAGGCGGTCAATATCTCGCACGCCTTAATCCAACGACCGGCAAAATGACAAAAAAATCTTTGGATGATGAGCCAGGCCCCCACAATCTCATCGTCGGGTCTGATGGTATCGTATGGTATAGCGGCAATCTTTCGGGATATATCGGTCGGTATGATCCATCAACTGGAAAGATCGAAAAAATATCAATGCCGAACAAAAGCCCAAGGGACCCTGACACGCTGGTTTTTGATAAAAGCGGCAAACATATCTGGTTTACAGCACAATGGGGTAACATCGTCGGAAGGCTGACAATAGCGTCCCGCAAAGTTGATTTAATTAAAGTCCCAACATCACGCGCACGGCCTTACGGCATCATTGTTGCACCGAATGGCGTCGCCTGGGTGGCATTGCTCGGAACCGACAAATTGGCGTCCGTCGATCCCCTCACTCTCAAATTGACAGAACATCGAGTTGCCGCCGGCTCACGTCCGCGCCGCGTAGATGCAACAGCCGATGGCCGCATTTATTACACCGATTATCGTCGTAGCTATTTGGGTCGTCTTGATCCTAAAAGCGGCAAGCTCGATGAGTGGGCTTTGCCGGGCGGCGGCGATTCCGACCCTTACGCGATGGCGGTGGATAAGCGGGGCCGCGTCTGGGTGGTTGAAACCGGCGTGGATCCCAACACTTTTGTTGGTTTTGATCCGGCGCAAAAAAAATCATCTCGATTACACCGATCCCCTCCGGTGCCGGCAGTGTGCGCCACATGCATTATCACAAATCCACGGATACCGTGTGGTTTGGCACCGATCAAGATACGATCGGGCGCGCCTCTGTTGGCAAATAGATTATCAATTGGACCATATTGTCGAATTTAACTGATATTTGCGCAGGATCTTTTGATAGCGTCCAACAATCCGGGAACTTTGATGGGTTTGGTTAGATACTCTTCAAACCCAGCGTTTTTGGCTCGAGCAATCTCCTGCGGCATTGCATCAGCGCTTAAAGCAACAACATGCACTTTCGAGATACGATCAATTTTCCGTATCTGAGCCAGCGCTGCAATCCCATCCATGCCGGGCAAATTGATATCCATTAAGATGACGTCCGGCTCATATCTTTTAGCAATTTCAATTCCGGTTTCCGCATTGGGGGTGGACAGAAATTGCATGCTGGTAAAACGAGCGACAATTTCTTGTACCAACATCACATTAGCCGGATTGTCTTCGATGTAGAGAATAGAGCCTTCAATTTTATTGACGTGAATATCCGTTTCTTGATCTTCTTCGTTTGGCATTTGATCCTGCCAATCTATTTGTGCTTCGTTTTCCTTAAATTCTACCCAGAAAGAAGATCCCTCATTTGATTTGCTTTCAAAACCAATATTACCATCCATTGCCTCAACGAGCCGCTTTGTAATGGTTAATCCAATACCAGTTCCTTCAATCTCAGAGCTCTCGCGTCCAATGCGGTTGAACGATTGAAAAATTTCCATTTGACGACCAAGGGGAATGCCTTCACCGGTATACCCCGCCAAAATATCTTTGAGAGGCGTACCGGGCTCCATCAAATGTGAAATTTCCGCGAAATCTTGTTTGGATTTTGAATTGCATGCCACCAACTTCAAATCAGCGTCATATATGCTTAGATCGATCAAGACAGCCACGCACACTGCCGCCGCTTCTGGGTCATCCTCAACGTAGAGCAATTTATGCGGTTGTTTTAGCCTGGCCACGGGTCACTCATTAAGCAGTGCAATAATTAATTTTTTTATCCATCAACAAGTAAGTATCAATTGGATCAATTCCAAACATATGAATAACCACGTACTCAATTATTCTTTCAGTAATATTCAACAATGTGTTTTTGACAATGTTACTGTTCAAGTGTCGATTTTTGGCCCACCATTTTATAGCGTTCCATATGAATAGCTGGACGGATTGAAGCGCGCTCGGCACTATGGTTTATTCAGGATTTTAACGGTCAGAATAATACATGTGGTCGCCAGAAACGCTCATCATCATAACAGTGACTTTTATCTTGGCCGGAACGGTCAAAGGCGTCATCGGCTTAGGACTGCCATCGGTCTCTTTAGCGTTATTGACTGCAACACTCGGTCTTAAAGATGCGATGACGATTATGTTAATCCCAACATTTTGCACAAATATAATGCAAGGCATCGTCGGCGGACATTTCAAATTCGTGACAAAAAAGTTTGCCACCTTGATGATTGCGGCTTTCTTCGGCACTTGGTTCGCCGCTGGCATCCTCGTCAAGTCAGAGGCCGCGTTACTATCCGGTTTGCTTGGGCTTTCGATCTGCTCTTATGCAAGCGTTTCTCTATTCACACCTCAGATACCGCCTCCTGGCAAACATGAGGCATGGCTTTCGCCAGTCGTTGGAGTATTCAGCGGTTTTCTCACAGGCCTCACGGGATCTTTCATCATGCCCGGGGTTATCTACCTTCAAGCGGTTGGCCTGCAGCGCGACGTATTAATCCAGGCAATGGGCGTCGTCTTTACTTTGGCGACAATCGGGCTCGCCGTCGCCCTCGGCGGTCATGGGCTTTTACCTCGGGAAACTGTGATGTTATCAACGGCGGCTCTTGTTCCTGCATTTGCCGGAATGTGGCTTGGCCAGAAAATCAGAAAAAGGATTCCTGAGCCCCAATTCCGCCGCGTGTTTTTTATCGGCCTGTTAATATTAGGCCTCTACATTATCCTCCGCGCCGTGTTGCGTGAAGAAGTCCGCTTCTTTTTCGAGCAATTGTTTTGAGCGATAATTCTAAAAACACTCAACACACTGCGCCACCATCTTGGTGGACAACACCCCTGCTTCGCGTTCTTCTGTCTCAGATTTTAGGGTTTGCGATCGCCTTTGCCGGTGCGCTTTCGACAACCGCCCTCACCGGGCAAACCATCCATCCCCTTGTAACTTTACTTGTCCAAGGCATTGTCGCTGGCTTTATCGGCCATCGAATGGGGCTCGCAATCTGGTGGGTGCCGGTGCAAATCTTATTACCGCCAGCAACATTGATCGCAACTGCCTGGCAGGTACCGCCGTGGATATTCCTATTGATCTTTATTGTAATGCTCCTCGTCTATTGGAACACCGCGCGTAATCGAGTTCCGCTCTACCTGACAAACAAGACAACTTGGGCAGCATTGAACGAGTTGTTACCTGTCCAAAAAGGCGGGCAATTTATTGACATCGGCTGCGGCATAGGCGGCGCGCTTTTGTATCTCGCGCGCCAAAGACCCGACATGACGTTCACCGGGATTGAGTCTGCCCCCCTTCCCTTTCTCCTCTCTTGGCTTCGACGATTATTAACCGGCAGTCGGAACGTCATTTTAAAATACGGTGATTTCTGGAAAGAAGATTTGTCCCGCTATGATGTCGCCTATGCATTTTTATCGCCGCAACCAATGCCGCGTTTATACGAAAAAGTTGTGGCTGAAATGAAACCCGATACCCTCTTCATCAGCAACTCTTTTGTGGTACCGGACAATTCTGCCGATGAAATTGCCGAAGTCGATGACGCGCGCGAAACAAAGCTCCATCTTTGGCGCAACTAAATCTCAAGGTTAATGCCTCTGTAATCGATCGTCGGATCAAGACCGCATATCCATAGCATTGATTCTAAACAATAAATTGAATGGTACCGGGTACAGTTCTTTATTTATCGACAGTCGATAAATAGCCTTAATAACACTCAAGCGAGACTGAACCGGCAGACCAAGCCGTCATGGTCGGTGAGCTCTTTATCTGATTTATTTAGACGAGTTCTTCCAGAAACATGCTCAACTTTTAAGTCGAGCGATCCGCCCACATGACAAACGGGTTGGCGCTCCAAACCTTTAACTTCGCCGGACGTCCAAATATTAAAACGATCGAAAAGCAACATATCCAAAAGCTCATAAGCTTTCCAAGGTTGGCGGCCTCTTGGCAATCGCTGATTAAAATCACCAACAATTATGATCGGCAGATCATT
>CAJXJM010000053.1 GCA_913054205.1 uncultured Rhodospirillaceae bacterium | reverse complement strand
TACCACGCAATTTCCCGGCAGCTTTTGAGATTTCCCGGCGCGCCGTAAAACCCTCCCAATCCATGATATCAGCAAGGCTGTTCAAAGCTTTCGGATAGTCCCCTACGTCGTAGGTTAATCCCAACGTCGTGGTAAACGGCATGGCCTCCCGCGTGATCAGATTCTTGAGCCTGAGCTCTTTGCGGTCCATACCGATTTTCTGCGCGGCCATATCGATCAAACGCTCAATCGCCAAATGGGTTTCGGGCCGCCCTGCCGCCCGGAATGGCAGTACCGGTACGGTGTTTGTTAAAAAGACCCGCATGTCCAAGGCTGCATTCGGGATAACATAGTTGGTCGTTATCAGGCGCGACAAATTTGCCGGCGGCGCATAACAAATGGTAAAGGCACCGATGTTGATCAATACCTTGAGTTTGTAGGCGTTGATGGTGCCATCTTTATCGAGCCCAAGCTCGCCATGAAGCTCCATATCGCGGCCTTGCCAATCACTGATGAATGCTTCGATCCGCGTGCTGGTCCATTTAACCGGCCGGCCCAGCCGCTTGGCTGCCCAAGCAAGGATCGGATATTCAGGCCCAACGTGCCCACGCGAGCCAAAGCCGCCGCCAACATCCGGGCATATCACTTGGACTTTGTCGGGCTCGGCTTTGAGTGAGCTTGCGATCATATCGCGGTAGCGGTGCACGCCTTGATTTCCAGCAGTGACGATAAATCTTTCTTCCGCCGGATCGTATTCGCCAATGCCGGAACGCGGCTCCATCTGACCACTGATCAAACGCGGCACATTGAAGGTGCCAGTTACGACGACGTCGGATGATGCCAAGGCCTGATCGGTCGCATCCGCATCGCCGCCATAATGATGAACGGTAATATTCCCAGGAGCTTCTTCGCTGATTGTCGGCGCGTCCGCCGCCGCCGCTTGATGAGCATCAACAACAGCCGGAAGTTCTTCCAACTCTACTTCAACACGTTCTGCGCCCTCCTCAGCAGCAGCAATTGATTCGGCAATAACGAAGGCAATCGGCTCACCGACATGGCGAATTTTATCAAATGGCATCGGCCATTGCGGGAACTGAATGGCGATTGGATCAGTGTCATCAAATGCAGGTTTGGTGAAATCCTCTGGTGATGCCTCAATGGCCCGGTGGAGTATTGGACCATGGCCATCGGCCTCAAAATCTTTACCGGTCAGGACTGCTACCACGCCCGGCGCGGACATTGCCACCTCGACTTTTATATTTTTGATAATGCCATGTGCGATTTGGCTACGCACAAAGAACCCATAGAGTTGGTTCTCTTTGTTCAAATCATCTGAATACTGCCCCTGGCCTTGGAGGTAACGCAGGTCTTCTTTGCGGAGAACGGATTCCCCGATCTTGCGAATACCCGCGCCTTCGACAGTTGAATGATCGTCACCGGACATACATCCACCCCCAAATTACTTCTTATTTTCTTTGTACGTGAACGTATTTTCAATGCCTACCCCAAGAAGTCAAACGGGATAATAGCTAAGCCGATTCGCCATCCTGTCGAGCATGCCTAATGAAAAAGATATATCGGAAACTATCTATTGCGCCCTTGATAAACGCGCGATAACCTACCATATATAGATGTATAAATGCTCAATTCTACCAAATAACGGAATTAACTGGGGAGTCGACATGTTTAAATTTATCCATAAGATTCTTTGGGATTAAAAGACGCCGGTCACCTGACGCTCAAATGATCTGGCTTTATCCTGGTTCGCTCAAGCGCCAATAAAAAGTTTCTGAAAAAAATTATTGCTTCACTGATTCGTAACTTTTGACGCTTATATTCCTTTCTCAGAACACAAGAACATAAAAAAAGGAGAGAGCAGAATGCGCTACTCTATACAATACCAGGAAACTACAGGTGAATGGGCAATCTTCGATACTGGCGGAGGTTCTGGCCTGGTCGGCATATGCCGGACAGAAGAGGATGCGATGCTTGAAGCCCTCAAACTTGAAGAAAAATCCCGTGTCAGCGGTCATTATCAATTCGATAACGACAGACTAAGCGCCTAAATCATCTGACTGTTCAGGGCATCCGCACCCATATCCCTCGTTCCCCAAACGACAACTCCCTCTGGAGTGCGGATGCCCGATTTTTTTCCCTTAATTCGCCGCAATTTCTCCTAAATTTCACCGCTTTTCGCTGTTAATACTTCATTAAGTACCGATTCCCTATAGTCGGGATTCGTATCAAGAAATGGTACAGGTGAAGCTATGAAAAGCATGAAACTACGTTTAATCGCAATGGGACTTACAGTCCTCCCCTTTATATTTGCAGGATGGATTTTTACCTCTTGGTTGGCTGGTTCAGCTCTCGCCGCAGGAGAACGCGGCGAATTGGTTGTGATCGACCCTCCTCAGCAATTTTTTCAGATAGCCAATCGACTAGGCTTTAAAATCACGCGCTCTGAAGACATATCCGAATTGGATATGACAGCCATAACCGTTCGTGTGCCAAGAGGCCACTATCCTCGGTCAGCGGCCTTATTGTTGAGAAATTATATACCTGAACTGGTTGTTGATGGCTCAAGCCTGGGATTTATTCTTTAATTTCAAAGGCTTATCCGTTTCACATCCGTTTGATTTGTGTGTTCTGAAAGCGTCTCCTATAGTCAATCTATGGCAGAAGCCATGGGCGTTGACGCTAGGGAGCAATCAGAATGATCGACGGTATAGATGGTGCACCAACCACTCAATTGCATGCCTTAAAATTTGAAGCGCAAGGTAAGCTCGAAGCTGAGCAACTTGCCGAAAACCAAACCAAACAGGCAATACAAAAAGCTCAGGCAGATCAAGCCAGCCCAGACAACAAGCCTGATCATCGTGGCCAAATTGTTGACGTCACTGCCTGACTCCTGAAGTTTTAAACGACGACCAAACACCCCGCTGACAGTAAACGCGGGGTTTACTATGTCTGGTATTGGAATAACCGACCAAAAAACTGATCGGCATTGCCGTTAGGTTCCGCTAAGTTTCCTACTCCTTTTGGTTCTAGACTGTAAACTAATGACCGAGTCATCTTCATCCCAAACGCGTTGGAGCCTCATTTTTATCGCCCTGGCGACGGGCGTTGCGGTGGCCGGATATGTCGGTAAGGCACCGCCGGCCATACCAGGCATCCGCGCAGAATTGTCGTTAGGCTTGGTGACCGCAGGTTGGGTCGTCTCGATATTCTCTGCCATGGGATCTGTTTCCGGCATGATGGTCGGCGCTGTCGCGGACCGCATTGGCCGCGTCAAAATGGTGCTTTATGCTCTCGGCATTATTGCATTTGGCTCAATTCTCGGCAGCCAAGCACATTCTGCCTCGATATTATTGCTATCCAGGCTTATCGAAGGTGCCGGCTACATCGGTTCGATGGCAATCCTTCCGGTATTGATCGCAAGACTTGCCAGCGACCAACACCGCGGTCTTGCTGTAAGTTTATGGAGCAGTGTAATCCCTTTCGGTATGGCGATTGCGATGGTCGCCTCGCCAGCTATTTTAGAGCCCGTCGGTTGGCGCGGTTTGTGGCTTGTGACAGCCGGTTTCGCTGTTTTCTTTCTACTTCTTGCAGGCTTCGCTTTCCGCGGCATTGATACACATACCCCAAAAAACATCGAACCTTATTGGGCAAATATCAAAAAAACAATTTCCATCCCCGGCCCGTGGCTGATTTCATTGTGTTTTTTGACCTATACGTTTCAATGGATGGCCATCATGGTATGGCTGCCGACTTTTGTCATTGAGGAGCGTGGATTAGGGCTTGGACTGGCCGCAACATTGGCCGCAGCCGGCGTGATCGTCAATATTTTTGGCAATTTATTTGGTGCCTGGCTTGTTCACCGAGGCGTTCGGCGCTGGCTAATGATCACGCTCGGCACCAGTGTTATGGGCGGCACATCGCTATTAATATTCCCAGATTTTCTCCCGGACATTGTGCGGTTTGGACTGGTTTTGATTTTTTCCTTTTGCGGCGCATTGCAGCCAACAGCTTTGCTGGCAGGCGCGCCGGTTCATTCACCGTCACCGGCACAACTTGGCGCAACAAATGGGCTGCTCTATCAAGGCTCTCAAATCGGCCAGCTAATGGGCCCGCCGGTCATCGCTTTCGTCGTCACCTATACGGGCTCATGGGAACAGGCTGGTTGGGTTCTATTTTCGGGTACGGCACTGAATTTGGCAATGGCACAATGGATACGAATACTGGAAAAACCGGTAAATACATAGGTGTTATTGCTTATAGGCTATCCTAATACTTAGGTTGTACTAATATTAGCCAATGGAAGATACCGAACAAATTTTGGCAGGAAGCAATTCAGCCGGCAAATCGCAGATCTTTAGCGAGCAAATTCGGTTGCTTTATGGAAGCACCAATTTCGGTTGCGTAATCCAGCTCGTTGTTGTTTCAACTCTTGCCCTCGCCCAGTTTGATTTTGCACCCCACAGTCAAATTGCGGCGATTCTTGCATATTTCACAGTCGTCATTCTTATCCGTCTTTGTCTCAACTATGCCTATAACCGCCAAAGCCCGGATCCCGAACAGACCCAAAAATGGGCCAATTATTATACCATCGCCGTCGCCCTCACCGGTATCGGCTGGATGGCTGCCGCCTATATTTTTATCACCACACCCAACCCCATATCGATCTCGCCTGATATAACCACAGCATAGTCTATCGATTCTGTACGGTGGTTTCGCGGTGACACGCCAGGGCCATATTCAACAATTCGAAAGACCGATCCATTTTCAATTGTTGTCGCAATATCCCGCGCGCCCTTGTCCTCGCCGTCTTCCGAAAACTCGACTGGCACCTTTTCTGTTGTCCAAATAAGGTGTGCACCATGACCGGGACGACCACTGCTAACATTTGGGATTAAATCATCAATTAAAACTTTGGCCTTTCCATTCTCATCGTGTCCGGTCACGACCCTCCGATATTTTGCCGTCATACCCCCCCAAATTTCTGTTTTATCTTCTTAATTAAATCCACTTTGCCCAATTCCCAAAATATATATCAGAATTGTCGTAATATAACTAACCGCCAGTTTGACCGAAAATACCTTATGGAATATACCTGCCGCTATGGATGCAGATAAATCAATTGAGACCCACACTGAGCAACACCTGCGTCATGATTGGTCGTTGGATGAGGTCCTATCGCTATTTGAGTCTGCATTTATTGATTTGCTGATGCAGGCTCAGGAACAACACCGCCGTTATTTCCTTCCAAATCAGGTTCAATTGTCCAAACTCATATCGGTTAAAACCGGTGGGTGCGAAGAGGATTGCGCCTATTGCCCCCAATCTTCGCACTACCACACCTCTGTTGCAGCTGAAAAAATAATGGAAATAGAAGAGGTTTTGGCCGAGGCGCGTATTGCCAAGGAGGAAGGCGCAACGCGTTTTTGCATGGGTGCGGCCTGGCGCGAGCCGAAAGATCGGGATTTGGATAAAATTTGCGCAATGATCGAAGGCGTTCGCGCACTTGGCATGGAAAGCTGTGCGACATTAGGTATGGTTTCGGATAATCAGGCGGCGCGTCTAAAATCTTCTGGCCTAGATTATTACAATCATAATCTCGATACCTCGGAACGCTTTTACAGCAAAATTATAACCACACGAACCTATCAGTCACGATTAGATTCGCTCGATTCAATACGTCAGGCCGGTATCAAAGTTTGCTGTGGCGGTATTCTTGGAATGGGCGAAGAGAGGCAAGATCGCGCTGAGCTCCTAATTACTCTGGCAAATTTGGACGAACATCCGGAAAGTGTGCCAATCAACATGCTGATTCCGATTGAGGGCACACCGTTGGGTCAACAACCGCAATTCGACAGTTTCGAATTTGTTCGCACAATTGCCGTTGCAAAAATAATTATGCCCTCTTCGGTGATTCGCCTCTCGGCAGGGCGTGAACAAATGAGTGAAGAAATGCAGGCACTCTGTTTCATGGCAGGTGCAGGGTCCATTTTTATTGGCGACAAACTTCTAACGGCGCCAAACAACGGCCGCAGTCAGGACGACGTAATGCTTGCGAAATTGGGAATTAGTGGTAGCCCAACGGCAACTGTCGCCTCCTGAGGACCTCATGGTTAACCAAAATCGAAATCCCAAGTGGTTCGACGAAGGGTATCGCCACATTTGGATGCCCTATACCCAAATGGGAAATTCACCTTTGCCGGAGGCCGTGAAGGCTACCGAAGGCGTGCGCATCTTTCTTGAAAATGGACGGGATCTTATCGATGGGGTTTCCTCGTGGTGGACAGCGTGTCACGGCTACAATCACCCGACTATCTTGGCGGCCCTCTCGGAACAACTTCAAACCATGCCGCACGTTATGTTGGCTGGTCTTTCCAATGAACCCGCATTTAACTTAGCCCGCCGTCTTGCTGGATTAACACCTGGCGATCTGAACCGCGTATTTTTCTCAGAATCCGGATCGGTATCTGTTGAAATCGCTTTGAAAATGGCGGTCCAATATTGGCGTAATCTGGGACAGCATGATCGAAACAAGTTTGTTGCTTTTCGAAACGCTTACCATGGCGACACGATCGGCACCATGAGCGTTAGTGATCCAGATGAACTCATGCACCGTCCTTTTGCTGGAATGGCACCACAGCAATTTATTCTAGACCTTCCCGTCGATCAGATCAGTGAACAAAAAATTCTAAGTTTCCTGGAAGAACAGGCGGAGCAATGTGCAGGTATAATTGTCGAGCCGCTTGTCCAAGGTGCTGGCGGCATGATTTTTCATGACCCGAGGACGTTGGCTTTCTTGCGCGAGGCCTGCGATAAATTCAATCTTATTCTTATATTTGATGAAATTATGGTTGGATTTGGACGTCTTGGAACAATGTTCGCCTGTGAGCAGGCCAATGTCGTACCGGATATCATGACACTCTCAAAGTCGTTGACCGGCGGCACGATAGCCCTCGCGGCAACAATCGCCACAGATCGAATATTTGAAGCCTTTGCGACCGATAAAATCGAAGATTGTTTAATGCACGGCCCGACCTATACCGGCAACGCGCTTGCCTGCGCTGCGGCTAACGCGTCGCTGGATTTGTTTGAAAGCGAGCCACGACTTGATCAAATTAAGAAAATTGAAACCCATCTAAAACAATCATTGGAACCCTGTCGTCAAATATCCGGTGTGGTCGACGTTCGTGTTTGGGGTGGAATTGGTGTGGTCGAGCTAAGTTCTCTTGGCGACATGCATTGGATGCGGCAGAGATTTATCCAGGAAGGGTGCTGGGTCCGTCCGTTCGGCAATGTGATATATTTGATGCCGCCCTATATCATCAATGCCGATGACCTTGCTAGATTGACAGACGCTACCCTAAAAATCACCCATGAATGGTCCGTCAAATTTGGAAATGTAAACTGATGACACATAAAGATTCCCTGGCTGAATTTGCAACCAGCAAGCTGCGCGTATTGGAACGGCGCAATTTACGTCGACGCATTGTCGAAACAAAACCAGAATCTGCGGTTGAGGTTATACGGGACGGCAAGCGTTTCATTTCTTTTTCAAGTAATGACTATTTGGGGTTTGCACAGCACCCAGCCATAATTGCAGCTGCCATTGAGGCGACCAAAGAATATGGTGCAGGTTCGGGTGCCTCTCGATTGGTGACTGGCAACCATCCTCTGTTTAGCCAACTTGAGCAAAAACTCGCCCGCTTGAAAGGCACCGATGATGCCGTCGTCATCGGATCAGGCTATCTGACAAATATAGGCATCATTCCGACTCTCATCGGCGCACAGGATATAATATTTGCGGATGAACTATCGCACGCCTGTATTTTGTCCGGCAATCGTCTTTCGGGAGCGACGGAGTATATTTATCGTCACAATGATCTTGATCATCTGAAAGAACTTCTGAGCCAACACCGGACCGAACATCGTCATGCACTCCTCGTTTCGGATGGTGTGTTTTCCATGGATGGTGATTTGGCACCGGTAGCGGCGCTTTTGGAATTGGCAGAAGAGTTCGATACATGGTTGATGACAGATGATGCCCATGGAATTGGCGTGGTTGGTGAGGGCCGCGGATCATGTTTCGTCGATGGCGAACATCTTCAGGTGCCGCTCCAAATGGGAACATTATCTAAAGCCATCGGCAGTTATGGCGGCTATCTTTGTGCCAGCCAGCCAGTTATAGATTTTATACGTACTCGGAGCCGTTCCTTTATATATTCAACCGGATTGCCGCCGAGTGCTGTAGGCGCGGCGATTGCGGCACTTGATATCATTTCCGAGGAGCCGGATTTAGTCAAAGAGCCTATACGAAAAGCACGTATATTTACCGCCGCACTGAATTTACCTGAAGCCGAGAGCGCCATTGTCCCGATTGTTCTTGGTGATACCGAGCGAACTATGTCAGCAGCAAAATTCCTTGAAAATGAAGGCTATTTGGTGGTTCCCATTCGGCCACCAACGGTTCCAAATGGCACCAGTCGTTTACGGGTTGCTTTTTGCGCCGCCCATGATGATGAAGATGTCAATCGTCTCGCCGAGCTGGTCCATTCATTCTTAGAACACGATAGTGCTGAACGTTGAATTTTTTTATAACCTCCACCGGCACAGAAATTGGCAAGACCTATGTCGCCACCCATTTGTGCCGGGAAATGATAACCACCGGAAAAACTGTCAACGTATTAAAACCAATAATAAGCGGTTTCGACGATGACACGATGCCGGAATGCGATTCAGCACACCTCCTTCGTAGCATTGGTCAAAAACCGACTTTCGAGAATATCAGCGCGATATCGCCCTGGCGGTTCGAAGCTCCGATTTCTCCGGACATGGCGGCCCGACGTGAAAATCGTAAAATAGAATTTTCCGCTCTCGTCGATTTTTGTCATCAAGCCTTAGCCGAACCTGCGGACTATCATTTAATAGAAGGCGTCGGTGGCGCAATGGTCCCGCTTGACGAACAGCATACCGTTCTTGACTGGATCGAGGCGTTGAACATCACTCCAATACTCGTCACGGGAAGCTACTTGGGCAGCCTAAGCCACATCTTAACGACAGCCGCTGCGATTCAGACGCGAAATGTTGTCTTGGCTGCCATTGTCGTTAATGAATCTGAAGTCAGCCCGGTTCCTCTCGCCGAAACAATTGAGACCCTGGAAAGATTTCTCCCAGATCAAAAAATTCTAGCACTACCGCGCATTAAAAATGGCGATGGAGAATCCTTGCTAAACCAGATTATTTGAACAATTAGAGGTGATATCCAACAACGATATCGGGAAATAAGTGACACGAGAGAATTTGAACCCAACCACCGCCTTTGCTAATGTGACAAAGGTTAAATTAGGTGAGGTACGGCAATGGCTTTACAGGAAGTATTTGGTGGCAGGGATGTTCGAAATTCTGTTAGCGAAGAAGAATGGCAAACCCGTGTCGATCTTGCTGTTGCTTATCGACTGATTAGCGACTTCAGCGGCGATGATTTGACCTACAATCACCTATCCGCCCGCGTGCCCGGCGAGCCCAACCACATGCTGATCAAACCCACCGACATAATGTTTAGTGAGGTAACCGCGTCGTCTCTGCTCAAATATGATCTTGAAGGCAATCCACAGACTGAAGGCGCTTCACAGCTATGGGGCGGCGGTTTTGTAATTCATTGCGGGGTGATGAAAGAACGTCCGGATGTTAATGCGGCATTTCATACCCATACACCTGCCATTATGGGCGTGTGCTCACAAAAACAAGGTCTCCTGCCGATCAATCAGTATGCGCTGACTTTCTACAAAAAGATCGCCTATCACGACTTCCACGGTTTCGAATTTAATGAGGAATTGCGTGATCCCCTCTTCCGAGATCTTGGTGATAAGAACGTCATGCTGATGCGCAATCATGGCTGCCTAATCTGTACAGCCTCTGTTGGCCACGCGTTTGTGCTTCATCATTTTCTGGAACTTGCCTGCCAAGGACAGTTGGCTGCAATGACGGGAGGCGCGGAAATCACACTGCCCGACGAAGACGTTCTTGAATTTGCGGTCGGCCAGCTTGGCAATCTTGATCCGGAACGCGCCTTGGCCAAAGATTGGCCCGCCTGCCTACGTAAAGCGCAACTTGTCGCGCCGGGATTTGAC
>CAJXJM010000052.1 GCA_913054205.1 uncultured Rhodospirillaceae bacterium | reverse complement strand
CTTTGAGCTGCCCCACGATTTGGCTTTGAAGCGGCTTGGATTTTGGCGCCGATCGGGAAGAGGCAATCGCTTCAGCGCGCGTCGCACGAGCAACCATTTCCGGCAATCGATGATAGGTTTGTGGTCCTAAGACAATGTCCACATAGGGCGCGCGTTTGATAATCTCGGCGCCTTCCGCCTGCGCCACACACCCGGCAACAGCAATGACCGTAGATTTTCCATCGATGAGCCGTTTTTCTTTCATGATGCGCAACCGGCCCAATTCAGAAAACAGCTTTTCTGACGCCTTCTCGCGGATATGGCAGGTGTTGATGATAACCATATCGGCATCATTCGGCTCATCCGTGGGGGCATAGCCAATCGGCGCCAGGACATCCTCCATTCGGTCGGAGTCGTAGACATTCATCTGACAACCAAAAGTTTTGATATGAAGTTTTTTTGTCAATCTCGCGCTTTACCGCTTTTCCATTACCATGCGGCTCAATTGTCCGTATTGGTCAATGGAACACCATACAATTCCATACGATGGCCTATTAATTTATAGCCCAGCTTATCGGCGATTTGGCGTTGGAGTTCTTCGACTTCTTCATCAACAAATTCGAAAATTTTACCGGATTGTACGTCAATCAAATGATCGTGGTGATCATCGCTGGTCTGTTCATACCGCGCACGGCCATCGCCAAAATCGAGCCGATCCAACAACCCCGCTTCCTCAAAAAGCCGAACCGTGCGATACACGGTGGCAATGCTGATTTTGGGATCCATTTTGACAGAACGGCTATACAGTTCCTCAACATCCGGATGATCTTCAGAATCTGACAAAACTTGCGCAATAATACGTCGTTGGCCAGTCATTTTCATGCCGCGCTCTACACAAAGCTGCTCCAGGCGTGATGCGTTTAGTTGGTCAACCAAGGTCGGTTAAATTCCTTAAATTGTTAGCCGTCAATAAAGTTGTCTCTCGAAGTCAGGATGATATCATCGAATTGGCTGCAATCAAGCCCAGTATATGTTCGGCTGGCCAAGCGATAGAGGCGTTGACGTTGAAAATATGATTTCGCTTAAAACGAAATTAGCGCCGAGGTTTGGTTCCAAGACCAATTTTCTTGGCCAATGAACTGCGATGTTTGGCATAGTTTGGCACAACCATTGGATAATCGCGCGGCAGGCCCCATTTTTCCCGATACTCTTCCGGCGACATGTTGTAAGCCGTTTTTAGGTGACGCTTGAGCATTTTGAGTTTTTTGCCGTCTTCAAGGCACACAATAAAATCAGGCATGATAGATTTTTTAATAGATATAGCTGGTTGCAGGCGTTCTGACGGAGGCCCGCCATTGCCAACATTTGCCAATGTTTTATAGGCTTCTTGGATTAATTGAGGGAGATCATTTACCGGCAAGGAGTTGTTGCTCACATGAGCGGCGACAATTTCAGTCGTCAACTCCAACAATTCAATTTGATTTTCTTGGCCAGACATAAATTAATCCCCTAGAGACGAGTATCAAGGAAAATATAATATAGGATTTCGTTGTTATCAAGTTCAACTAGGTTTATTTTACTAATTATTACAATTTAATTTAACAATACTTGAAAAAAGGTGTTTTGACTCTGTTAGTCGGCCTTTCTTTGTTGAATATTTTGAACATTTATTAGCTATTTAAAATATAGTCTTGGCCAATATAAGCGCATCAATCCTGCCGTCAGCCATCTTGTAATATTTGCGCCGCCGCCCAACTTCCTGAAAGCCTTGTCCTTGGTACAATTTTAGCGCTGCCTCGTTGTCTTTAGCCACCTCAAGAAACACTCTTGAAACGCCAATATCTCTCATTTGAACGATTATTCTGTCTAGAAGGCTAGCAGCAATTTTGTGGCGACGCCATCCGGGTAATACCCCAATGGTCAAAATTTCGCATTCATCGCTTGCGGCCCGGAAAACAACGAGGCCACAGGGCTCGGACGTTCCCTGTTGAACGATTAAAGCAAAAACACCGGGCGACGTCAGCAAATCCTGAAATTCTTGGATTGACCATGAAACATCAAAACAGGAATCGTGGAGAGCGGCCAATATCTCTGCATGGAGCGCCGATCCCTCCACATAGGCGAATTTATCGCCTCGCATATTGGTCATCTCCAATTTCACCTATTGTTTGAAGGTCGTATCGGCGGCGTCACCGCAGAGATATCGGCCGGTAGATTTACATCAGGTGGTTTTAAGTAAAGTGGCTGAGGTAAATCAATTGGGCCGCCTGATCTAAATTTTGCCGCCGCCAATGCGGCAACAACTGCCGGATCAACATGCCGGCCGGTTGATGATAGCTGTATATCAAGGCGCTTTCCTTGAAGAGCCGCGGAGGCCCGCTCGATCACATCGCCGACAAGTAATATTTTTTCATTTCCCGCCATTTCCACAAGGGCTGCCTCATCAACGGCCTTTGGATCAGCAACCGGAGCCAGGTTGTCATCATAACAACAGGCGTAAAAATCGGAGCGCTTGGTTTCGAGAACAATCATTATCCGGCGCCTGTGTCGCTCATCGGGCGTCGTTGCATGCGCTAGAGCGTCAAAATTACTCACCCCAATGAGCGGCAAACCACTGGCAAGAGCCAGGCTTCGCGCCGTCGCCAATCCGATTCGGATGCCGGTAAAGGCACCGGGACCGGTGGTCACAGCCAATAAATCCAATTCGCCATAGGTTAGCGCCGCCGCCCTCAAGACGTCTTCAATCATCGGGACCAGCACTTCAGCATGGCCACGTTCCAATATTTTTTGGGCGTTCGCCAAAATTTTACCATCCTGCCAGATGCAAATAGCGCAAGATGACGTCGCCGTATCAAAAGCCAAAACGGTCATTGAATTCAATTACTTCTTCTAAAATAAGGCGGGTTTAATGATCCCTTAAACGTGTTTCTTATAGTATTAGAACCTGCAAAGTACAGAACAAAGGTAATCTGTTGAATGAGTCTTGTAGAAATTTTACCTGAAACGCATGACGTTGAGATTTCTATCCGCTATGCGACAGCGGATAATTTCACCGCTCAGCCGGTATATCAACGCGCCGGATGTTATCTCCATCCAGAAGCCGAAGGCTTGTTACTGAACGCTATTGAACTGGCAGCGGCTTTGTCTTTGAAGATCAAAATTTTTGATGCGTTTAGACCTTCCGAGGCGCAATGGGTTTTGTGGAACCACACGCCCGATCCGGATTTTTTGGCAGACCCTAGGCGCGGATCACCGCATTCACGCGGGGCAGCGGTGGATTTGACTCTCCTTCATCCAAATGGTCAGGAATTGGAAATGGGAACACCCTTCGATGCCTTTACGCCGCGATCTCATCACGGCAATTTGGAGGTCAGCGTTGAAGTTCAACGCAATCGGGTTCTGCTGATGGGGCTGATGACGACGGCGGGCTGGGATTTTAATCGGAACGAATGGTGGCATTACCAGTTATTCGATGCACGAAGGCTTCCAGTATTAAGTGATTCAGTGCTAGACAGAGGGATGATGTAGAGATTTGAAATCGGAAAGGAAATTGTGAGAAAATCCTTCAAATACGCAATCAAAGCTTTTGTGCTCGGCGGTTTTATCTTGAGCGCCCTTGGCCCGCTATTTTCAGCTGTCAAAGCAGAAAATTCTGCCATTGTTTTGATGTATCACCGGTTTGGCGAGACAAAATTTCCGTCAACAAATATCCGCCTCAAGCAATTTGATAAACATATTGAAGAGCTTACCAGCGGAAAATACAACATATTGCCGGTCAGAAAGATTTTTGAGGCCATCAAAAATGGAACGCCCCTACCGGATAGAACCGTCGGCATCACGATAGATGACGGCTATCGTTCGATCTTCACAGAGGCCTGGCCGCGGCTCAAAAAAGCCGGCCTGCCGTTCACCGTCTTTGTTGCGACTGATCCGATTGATCGCGGCTCTGACAATTACATAAACTGGGACCAAATCAGAGCGTTGATAAAAGGCGGCGTTGAAATTGGCGCTCACACCTCATCTCATAATCACATGCCGATTTCAAATTCCGCTCGCAATAAACGAGAGCTCGAAAAATCAAATGCGCGTATGACTGCTGAGCTCGGCAAGGCACCCGATATATTCGCCTATCCTTTCGGAGAAGCCAGCCAGAAAACTCAAAAATTGGTGCGGGATACCGGCTATATAATGGCCTTTGGCCAGCATTCCGGCGTGGTAAATGCCTCAACCGATAAAAATTATATGCCGCGATTTGCGCTCAATGAAAATTATGGTGATATAAATCGATTGCGCCTGGTTTTAAATACCCTGCCTCTGCCGGCAAAAGACATCACCCCCTCCGATCCTCTTATCGGCAAAAATAATCCACCTGATTTTGGTTTTACCGTCGCGTCTTCGCTTAAAAATTTACACCGGCTTTCGTGTTTTTCCTCCAGCGAAGGGCGGGTGCGGGTTGAACGTTTAGGTTTTCGAATTGAAGTCCGCATGACAAATGCCTTCCCAAAGGGGCGCACCAGAATCAACTGTACATTGCCGGGACCAGACAATAGATGGCATTGGTTTGGCACGCTCTTCGTCGTGCCATAATAAAAAATAACTAAACTTAGAATTGCCGATTGCGGCTAAATGACAGGCTGGCCTTCAATGCTGACGGTTTTGCCGCTCAGCCGGGCCTTATCCAGATTTTGCAGAAGATTGCCATTGATAATCGAGCGAATGGTCCGGACATATTTATTGCCCCGCTCAGAATAACTCGTCAGGGTGCCGGTTAATTCCATGCCGGTTAAAGGCCGGCCGGTACGTCGCATGGCTTGGCGCTCCTTGCGGAATTCGCGATAGGCGCGATGGGTATTGAGGTTAAAAACATAAGCCTGGACGGCATCCATCAAAGAGGTAAAGGCACGCACGCGGTGCGTCTTTCCGTCATCTCGCTTTTTAGGCGTGAGCGCACCCTTGGTTGCAAATGTCCATTGGCCAAACAGCGCATTGCCTTCCATCGCAAAGCGCGATGTTCCCCATCCGCTTTCTTCGGCGGCTTGAGCAAGCGCCAGAGACGGCGGAATTATATCTGTGCGGCGTACCATTTCGGCTAAATTATCGCGCTTAACGTTGTAGCGCTCGTACAGGGCCGCCAGCCACAACCGATCTGCAGCGGGGAGCCTTTGAGCTTTGGCTTTGACCGCTTTAATACGCAACAAACGTTTGCGATCTTTCAAAATGTCGTCATTGGCTTTGAGCACCAGTGGCAAAACAGTTTTAAAGAAAATCCGCTTGCGCTCGGCCGGCACTCGAATGTGCGGCAAATCCTGCGGCATGTTGACAACGTAGACGCGCGGTACAGAAGCCCCTTCGTCTCGGACCGTTTCAAGATCATAATTTAAGGTTGAGAAGGTTTGCGATAACGAGCCAACAGTCAAATGTTTGACGCCGTTAGATTTCATATCCTTAAAGGATCGAATAGCAACCGATGTGCCGCTGGCGGTTTCAATTTCAATTCCATTTATGGCAAATTTTGCTTTTGGCGATTTTGGCACAATCTCATTCGGCGTGCTCATCGCTACCACCACTAAGGATGCCGTACAAAGGCCCATAAGACCGATTATCGCCCGCTCGAAGGTCGTCATTTTAGGAAAAACTGCTCCACCAACATTACCAAAAACACTATTCTTGGTACTTTCTCGTTGCACCAAAAACTTTCCGCTCAAATTAATCTTTTCGACCTTATTATGGAATCCTGGCCGGTGCCGGAGTTTACCGAAAACCATGCTCTTAGAGCCAGTCGTTTTTTTTATTTTTTTTACGGTCAAAATTTGTACTTCCAACGCAAAGGGTTAGTTAGGATCGCTCGGGAAATGGTTGAACTGGGTAACATCCTAGTGTGGGAAAATGGCAACAGTTTGTCGCTAATCTGGCAACTTCGTCTCGAATCTACAAGAGCTGTTCTAAGGCCTTAAAAATCCTACTGTTTCATAAACTTCGTCGAGAATTGGCTCGGCAATCGCTTTTGCCCGATCCGAGCCGTCTTTGAGGACGCCGTCAAGATATCCTGGGTCGGCAACCAATCTCGCCATCTCATCGCAGATCGGCCCCAAAACAGAAACCGCCACATCCGTCAGCGCATTTTTGAACGTCGAAAATTGCTGACCCTCAAATTCAGCGCAGACTTCGGCAATATTCTTATCAGAGAGAGCAGCATATATGCCCATCAAGTTGGCCGCCTCGGGACGCCCTTCCAGGTCTTTGGGGTCACCCGGCAGTAAATCAGGGTCCGAGGTTGCTTTCTTAATCTTGCGGGCGATTTCATCCGGCCCATCGGTCATATTAATGCGCGAATTTTCCGACGGGTCTGATTTACTCATTTTGTTTGAACCGTTTTTAAGCGACATCACCCGGGTGGCTTCGCCAAGAATCAACGGCTCCGGCAGCGGGAACAGCTCAACCTCGTAGTCGTTGTTGAACTTTTGGGCAATATCACGCGACAGTTCTAAATGTTGTTTTTGGTCTTCGCCGACCGGCACATGGGTCGCCTTATAAAGCAAAATGTCTGCGGCCATTAGATTTGGATAGGCATAGAGACCAACTGAGGCATTTTCCTTGTGTTTGCCGGCTTTTTCTTTGAATTGGGTCATCCGGTTGAGCCAACCTAGCCGCGCCGTGCAATTGAAAATCCACGCCAATTCGGCATGGGCCGGCACACTGCTTTGATTGAAAATCACATTGGTTTTCGGATCTAGCCCAGCCGCGATCAAACCCGCCGTCACCTCGCGGGTACTCGGCGCCAAAATTTTTGGGTCCTGCCAAACAGTGATCGCATGCAAATCAACAATGCAATAAATGCACTCATAATCATTTTGCAGGGCAACCCAATTGCGCAAAGCACCGAGGTAGTTGCCAAGATGTAGATCGCCTGTCGGCTGTATGCCGGAGAATATGCGGCTCATATCTGTAATCCGTTTAAATACAAGTGGTTTTCAAATTTGAAGTGCGGTTTTATGGCGGCCTCAGAACAGAAGGTCAAGTGGCATTACGCTTGAGAATTCGGCGTAGGTCTTCTTTGGTCGCTGCGCCAAAAGCCAGAGACAATCCGGCATAGAGCGCGAGGCCGCCACCAACCAGCAACGCGACCCCTATAATTTCACCAAATGCCTTGCTATTTTGAAGTTCGCTCATAACTTCTGCGCCATAAAAAACAGCCGCTCCCATCCCTAAACTGGCGGCGATCATCCGCGGTGTTCGGCTGATAATGCGGGGATCAAACTTGAGATGACCGCGTTTTCTTAAGACATAAGCCAGGATCAACGCATTGCACCAGGCCGAAACCGACGTTGCCGTAGCAATGCCCAAATGCAGGAACGGTCCCATGAGAATGAGGTTCAGAATTAAATTAACCGTCAAGGCAAAAACCGCAATTTTAACCGGCGTCGCGGTATCCTCGCGGGCAAAAAATCCCGGGGCCAGTGCTTTAACCAAGACATAGGCCGGCAATCCCGTGGCGTAAATCGCCAGCGCTCCTGCCGTCGCTTTGACGGATTCTGCATCAAACGCGCCGCGCTCAAATAGCACTGAGATGATCGGCTCGGCGATGACGACTAAGGCGACAGCGGCAGGTAGCGTTAATAAAAGCGTAAATTCAATCGCCCTGTTTTGGCTGGCAAGTGCCGCTGTTTCATCATCGCCTCTGATCTGGCGCGACATCAAAGGCAAAAGGGCCGTTCCAACCGCAACACCAACAATACCAAGCGGCAATTGGTTCACCCGGTCGGCAAAAAATAAGTAGGAGATTGATCCCGACGGCAATAGCGACGCAATTATAGTATCGATCAAGAGGCTGACCTGATAGACGCCGGCCCCTATTGCCACGGGCAGAATGCGGCGGAGCATCTTTCTAACGTCGGGGGTCAGGCGAGGACGGCGCAAATGCAGCCATATACCTGCCCGGCCGCAATGGATCAGCAACCATAAAAACTGCACCATGCCGGCGATAGAAACACCCCAGGCTAACGCATGCGCAGGCGTCGCGGTGAATTTCGCCAATAGTGTAACGGCGCCAATCAAACAAATATTGAGCAAAATCGGCGTTGCGGCGGCGGCGGCAAACCGGCCCATAGAATTCAGAACGCCCGCCATCAAGGACGCCAAAGATATAAACAGTAAATAAGGAAAAGTAATGCGGGTTAGCAGAACGGCGAGATCAAACTGCTCCGGATTGTCGGCAAAACCCGGCGCGAAGCCGAGCATGACATACGGCATTGTTATTTGAAGGAGCACGACTAAAGCCAGGACCGACCACAATAGAACCGCCAAGGCTTGTTCAGCAAAAATCTGCGCCGGGCGTTTGCCCTCACTTTCTAGGAGCCCGGCAAATTGCGGTACAAAGGCAGCGTTAAACGCGCCTTCGGCAAACAGCCGTCTGAACAAGTTGGGGAATTTAAAGGCGACAAAAAACGCATCTGCCGCAAGGCCTGTTCCGAGAAAGGCCGCGATGAGAATATCTCGGATAAATCCAAGCACGCGGCTTACCATCGTGAAGCCGCCGACAGTTGCGATGGAGCGTAGAAGTGCCATTCGAAAGGTCTATGCTAAACTGGTTAAGGAAAGACTGCCAATGAGCTTTAATTTCTCGCCCGGTGATGAAGACCGGCTCCCAAATCGCCCGATTTTTTTGGGTTCCTCCCTGGTAAACACTCCTGTCGACAATTCCGTCAACCAACTTGCTTGCCAAATTTCGGAACCGGTCCTCAATTTTAATTATCGACATAAATCGGGCAGGATTAAGGCGAGGTTGTTTCAAAAGTCGTCACCCCGGACTTGATCCGGGGTCCAGTTTTTCATCAGCGAAAAATTGAGTCCCAAAGGGCACAGAGAACGCAAAGACAACCTAAACTCCACCATCATTCTGGCGCAGACCAGAATCTATTGTTTGCATTCGGCACCACTACCACAAAAGACTGGGTCCCGGATCAAGTCCGGGATGACAGTGCGTTTATTCCGCCGCTTCGATTTTCTCTATCTCAACCGGTTCAACCGCTTTTAAAAGCTCTTCCCGGATAAGATCGAGCTTAGGCTCGCCGGTGATTTTAAGGCCAAAAATGTCTTTCACATAAAAAGTGTCGACGACATGTTCGCCGTAAGTTGTGATGTGCGCTGAGGTTATTTTGAGGCCGAGTCCGTTTAGCGCCGCTGTCACATCATACAAAAAACCAACCCGGTCGCGGCCATTGACCTCAATCACCGTGTCGGTCGTGCTCGCTGAATTATCAACAATAATACGCGGCACGACGCTGAACAGCCCCTCTTTTTTCATCAGACCGCTTTTGGCGGCTTTTTCCAGTTCCTGGTCGAGATAAAGTTTGCCCGCCAATGTGTCTTCAATACGTGTTTGCAGCCGCGCCAATTGTCGCGGCTGATTATAGGCTTGATTGTTGATGTCGAGGATCGAGAAGCTATCCATCACCATCCCATCTGACATGGTGACAATTTTTGCATCCATGATGGTGGCACCGGACAGCGCCACTGCGCCGGCAATTTGCGAGAAAATGCCGGGATGATCCGGCGTGTAAACCGTGATCTCGGTATATTCAAACTCGTCATCCACGCGTATATCGATATGGAGGTTTTCATTTTTGGCTTTGGCTTCCCGGACAATTTCAGCCTGGCGGGTATGAACCTCAGTATCATAGGCCAGCCAATAGGCCGGGTAGCCGGTTGAGATAAAATCTTCGACTTCTTCTTCGGGCCAGTCTTTTAATCTTTCGCGCAAACTTTCTTTGGCATGGATGATGCGGTGCTCGCGATTATCCGTCACCATGTCACCCGACATGACTTCCAAAGTCCGCTGATAAAGCCCGCGCAATAATCCCGACTTCCAGGCGTTCCAGGTTTTGGGGCCCACTGCCCGGATATCAACAACCGTCAAAACCGCCAGCAGGCGCAGGCGCTCCACCGATTTCACCACCTTGACAAAATCCTTGATGGTTTTTGGATCATCAATATCGCGCTTAAAGGCCACGTCACTCATCACCAAATGATTAAGCACCAACCAGGCAACGGTTTCGGTTTCTTCTTCGTTCAGTCCAAAGCGCGGGCAGAGCTCCATCGCCACCTCCGCGCCGAGCACCGAATGGTCGCCGCCCCGGCCCTTGGCAATGTCATGCAGCAAGACAGCGACGTATAACGCCCGCCGCGACTGAATTTC
>CAJXJM010000051.1 GCA_913054205.1 uncultured Rhodospirillaceae bacterium | reverse complement strand
TACACGACGCTCTTCCGATCTTCATTTTGGCAATGCGGCCGGCGACCAATCCAGCTAATCGGGTTTGCGGGGCATCGCCGCGAATACGCTCCACCGGCGGCTTCCAGGCAACAGGTGCATCGGCTTCCCGGGGTTCCACCGGCGGCCACAGTTCGACCAAGCCGCCTTCCTTGGCGCGCCAAGCCTCATGGTGGATAATTTCATCGCCCAACGTCACGCCATCAGCGGCATCTGGCAATTTGAACACCGCATCCACCGCCGACAAAACCGCTTGGGTTGAGCGGAATGATACCGTCAGATCAATCGGCCGCCAATCTTGCCCGGTGGCTTGAACGCGCTCGGCAAAATAATCTCGCATCGCGCCAAAGCTAATCGGATCGGCTCCTTGGAAGGAATAAATCGATTGTTTGACATCTCCAACAGCAAAAAATGTCGGCGGCGTATCGTGCGTACCCTCTCCGGCAAAAAACTCTCCCGCCAGGGCTTCGATGACCCGCCATTGATCGGGGCTGGTGTCCTGCGCCTCATCGATCAATATATGATCAATGCCGCCGTCGAGCTTGAACAACACCCAAGGCGCAACGCCTTCCCGGTGCAATAAATCGCCCGCCATTAAAATCAGATCATCGTAATCAAGCAGAGCCTTGACTTGTTTATGGGTTTGGTAGGTTCTGAGCAACGCCTCGCCCAACACCAACAGGCCAGCGGTGCTTTTTGCAACGCTCACGGATCGCCAATGCAATAAAACGCGCGCCAAACGCCCGGCTTCTTCTTCCAGAATTTCCTGCGCGCCCGGCGTGCTTTCAGAGGCTTTCTTGGTGATCAGACGTTTGCGTATTTCGATTGTGCTGGAATAGCGGGACGAGGTTAGAAATGCGCCGGCATAAATATCAAATCCCACCGCTGTCCGCTCTCTGTCGTCCAGCCAGTTCTGAATAATCAGCCCGCGCTCCTGATCGGTTTTAGTGCCACCCGCCAGCGCGGTGATCACCAATCTCAAGCCAAATTCGTCAAAGGCTTCATTTGTCGATGCCGCGGCAATGACACTTTCCGGCGTTTCTTCTGCGCCGACCGACAACAATGTATGAACATTGGAGATGACAGTTTCAATATCACCGTGATTGTCGATCAATCGTCGCAATCGCCCCCTGGCATAGGTGAGCTCGGCCAACAGGTCTGGAAATTGGGTTTCGTGGATATGGCCAGTTACTTCAGCAAGCGCGGCGGCCAAGTTTTCATCGCGGCCACTCCTCGCCCGGTTCAATAATTCTTCGCGCGCGGCAATCAGCATTTCTTCGGCGTCACGCTCATCCATCAAGGCAAAATGCGGCGGCACCTCGGCCTCAAGCGGAAACCGGCCGAGCAAGGATTGGCAAAAGGCGTGGATGGTTAGAATGTTCATTCCGCCCGGCGCATCCAACACATGGGCAAAGAGTTGTCGCGCGCGCTGGATCATTTTTTCGTCAGGGCTGTCGCCCAATAATTCTTCGAGCTCGCTTGAAAGCTTTTCCTCCTCAGCCATTGTCCATTTACCCAATTGATCGGCGATACGGGATTCCATTTCCGCCGCCGCCGCCCGGGTAAAGGTCAGGCATAAAATGCGCTGCGGTTCGGTGCCGGTGAGTAGCAAGCTGAGCACCCGGTCGGTGAGCACTTTGGTTTTACCTGTACCCGCCGAGGCGGACACCCAGACAGAGGCCGCTGGGCTGGCCGCCGCACGCTGCTGTTGATTGGGATCGACGGAAAGATGCGAGAGTTTTTTCACGTGGTCTACCCCTCCTCCCCTTCAGACGATGCCCATTCTTTGACCCGGGCCAAATGTTCGTAATCGGAATATTTCGGCGCTGCATCCGGACGCGGTCGTGCCTCGTAAGGTGTTTCAACGTCATCAAATAAACGGACGAGGGCTTCGAGCCCTTGTTTCGCTTCGGCTGCCAACTCGGCGGGATCATCCCCCGCTGAAGAAACCTCGCCCGCCGGATTACTGCCCCGCAACCGCCAATAATCGAGATCACGGACCGGTTTAGCACCAATGCCGGCAAACCCGCCGTCTTCGGCAATAACAGCCTCCAACGGCAATTGCGGTGCAAACCCCGCCGCTACTTCGCGTTTGCTCGGCGGCGCGCCGGTTTTATAATCAATGATCCGAAGCCCGCCTTCTTTGAGCTCATCAACACGGTCCGCCTTGGCGGTTAATTTAAACCGGCCGCCAGGACCAGAAGTTTCAAACACGCCCTCGACTTCGCTATGGACCCGGGCAATTTCCTGACGGCGCTCGGCCTCCAGCCCGACAAACCACTCGGCAATGCGCAAAAAACGAGGCCACCAGAAAGCCCAAACACCGGGATGTTTTAAGACCGTCTCAAACTGTTTGTCACCAATCTGCACCAGCTGATCCAGGGCGTCATCTGGCAAGCTGTCCGGAAACTTTTCTGAAAAGGCATCCAGAGAATCGTGAATTAATATACCGTAATCAGCCGCATCCGGCGCTGCATCCAAGATAGGGAGGGCGCGAAGCTTCAAAATATGGCGCGCATATATCGAATAGGGATCACGCATCCAGGTTTCGATTTGGGTGACTGATAGTTGTCTTGGGCGCGCTGCCACAGGAGGCCTCGGCGCCGGTGGATCGATTGGTTTTGGCGGTGCGCCCGGATGATCCTGCAAACTTTGCCAATAGAGCCAAGGTCCCTTCTCCAGCAACAGATCGCCCGCAGCACTTTCCAAACCTATTAATAATTTTTCGAGGCGCATCAGCCAGCGCGACGGCACGGTCGGCGTGCCATCGACCCGTGTTGAGCGTGTCATCACGACTTCCGGCGCACAGAAGGCTTGTTGAAAATCATGGGCGGTTAAGCCAATTCGGCGCTCTGGCGACGGTAGACCAAAATCTTTGCGCATCGGTCTGCTCATCCACGGATCAGAACCGACATCCGGCGGCCAGGTTCCCTCATTGAGGCCACCCAGGATCACCAAATCTACATGCTGCAATCGCGCCTCAAGCAATCCCCATATCGCCAATCTCGGATGACTGCCAAAGCTTGGCCGCACCGCGCGGCCAATCATCAGGACATCTAACAAAGCTGGGTAAGAGGCACCCTCAATTTCACCCAGGACATCACCGACATCCAACAGCTCGGCAATAAAGCCGGCGGCGGCCTCGCCGTCATCGCCTGACCACAAAATCTCTAACCCCGCTTGCTCATCTGTCGTCGCAAGCGCTTCGACAAAGGCGACATGTGCCTTGACCAATTCACCGAGAGATATTTTGGGTTGTTCAATTGCTTGCTCAAACGCCGCCGCCATGGTCTGCATATTTTCAAGCATCTGGCGCAGATCGGCTCTCTTTTCCGGCGCGAGATCAACAAGACCTTTGATGCCGGGTGCCGGTCGGGGTCCCCTTAAAACCTCGACTTCCAAATCGCGTACGGATTGGCGGAACGCAACTGTCTTTTGCCCGGCTGAAGCCAAAGGATGTTTGCCGACCGCGAGAAAATCCACCGGCAAATAGTGTTTCGCCACCATTTCTGCGGTTAATCGTAAAAACGATCCCCTAGGTGTTTGCGCCAGTGGAAGACCGGCGGAATCATCGATTTCAATTTCCCAGCGCCCGAGCTCAGAGGCAACACGGCGGGCAAGTCTACGATCCGGCGTAATAAGCGCTGCTGTTTTACCGGGTGTCTTTAAGGCTTCGCGTAATTTAAGCGCAATCACCCCGGCCTCTTCATCCGGGCCCGGACAGGAAATGTTTTCAACGCCCTCCAAGGCTTGTGTGGTTGGCGGGGATAAATGGCGCCATTCATCAACCTGACCCGCGGGACGCAGAACGTTAAAGATCAATTCACTTCGATGAAAAGAGGCTCCTTCAACTTCCTCGGCCTGCCACGTCTCAACGTCATCCGGGGCAAGGTTCATTTTCGCCAAAAGCCGAAACATGCCGTGCTGAGGATGCGTTTCGAGTTCTTTAAGCGCGTTCGGATCAAGCCCTCTATCCAATCCCGGTAAAATCACCGCACCCTCCGGCAGGGCCGCAATAAGCGTCAGCAAATCCGCCGTCGCCGGAATGCTACCCGTCGAACCTGCGGCGATGACGGGCTTTTGCGGCGGATGCCTTTGCCAGTGCGCGAGCTGCGCCTTCATAACGGCGTTGCGACGTTCCGCCGGATCAACCAAGCCTTTATCGGCGAGAATTCCCGGCCAGAATTCGGTCAGAATTTCGAGAAATTGCAGCGTGACCTGCCAATGCAACGCATATAGCTCGGGCACGAGAGAGTTTAGTTTTGAAAAATCAAGCTGCTCGGTCTGTACTTGATCGAGCAGGCGGCCCAACTCGCTCGCCAACCGCGCTGCCTGATCAACACTCACCCGATCTCCTTCAAGCACTTGAATTCGTTTGGTCAGCATCAAGTGGCGATGAATACTGGATATTGCTTCCGGCAGATCGGCATGCTGGTCACCCCCTAACGGCGCCGGCAATTCTTCCCAGCCGGCGATCGCGAGCTCTTCCTCATCAAGGTCGCCAAGCGGCATCATTCGTGGGAGCAAAAGCGGCTTGCCATCGCTTAACCGTAAAAACGCTTCGCGCAACGATCTGACAGCACGGCGGGTCGGCAATAGAACTGTAAAATCAGCGAGGTCAAACGGACCAGAGGCAGCGCGGCCGGTCAGACCAGCGGCGAGCGCATCGACGAAAGGCAATTCCGCCGGGATCGTATAGACTTGTAGGGATTTTTCCGTAGCCACCCTGCCCCCTAAATCTCCGTTACCTAACGATGGCGCATGCCTGAATAGCGTTGCCCCATATAGATTTCTGCCTGATTGAGACCATCCGGCGTACCAATGTGGAACCACTCGCCGTCGTGTATGACACCAAAAAGGCGACCAGACTCATTGGCTTTGTCATAAATAACATTCAGCGAAAAAACACCGTCCGGCGTATCTTCAAAAATTCTCGGATGAAGAATTTGAACGCCGGTAAATAAATAAGGTGTGACTTCGCGTTCGAGCTTTCGCCCAAGCTTACCGTCTGGTTCCGCGCTGAAATCACCATTACCGGTATAGCCATAAGCTTCGACCGTCGAATGCAGCATCAACAGAACATCCATTTCATCGGCGTTCCAACGCTCGGCCATGCGCCCTAAAGCCGGCGTCGGACCGTTCAGCCAGAGCACATCAGCGTTTGATACATAGAACGGCTCATCGCCTAAATGCTGAAGCGCATTTTTAACACCGCCGCCGGTTTCCAATACCTCGTCAGTTTCGGACGAGATAATAATCTCCAAATCTTTGCGGTTACCGAGATGCTGCTCTACTTGATCAGCGAGATGATGGATGTTGACGACGGCACGCTCGACGCCGGCGGCAACCAGCCGGTCCAATGTGTGATCCAGCAGGGTGTGACCGGCAACTTTGACCAGCGGCTTGGGCGTTTTATTGGTGATCGGCCGCAGACGCAAACCTAGCCCTGCCGCCAATACCATCGCCGTTTTAATCTCTGTTTTTACCGATGAATTTTTCTTTTTGGCCATGCGTGTTTTTATGCTCTCAAATTTGGTGTTGGACTGGTGCGTTTATCAGCTGGAATGTGAGCATCTAACCACTCTCTCAATATTGTCAATTCCGGCAGGTAACAAACCCGCTCCAATAATTTCCAGACTCTCGGTATATGCACCAAATAGTCATATTTCCCATCGCGTGACGCAAGCCTCGAAAATATTCCAATGACTTTGCAGTGACGTTGGGCGGCTAATATTGAATAGGTTTTTTTAAAATCATCCTGATCCAAATCAGGAAATGCCGCAAAATAATAATCCAGCAGATGGGCCGCCAAGCCGGGTTTTAGATCACGCCTGGCATCTTCCAATAAAGACATCAGATCATAGGCAGGCGTGCCGATTACAGCATCTTGATAATCCAGCAGCCCGCACTTTTGAACGCCGCCTCGGTCCGGCAGCCACATTAAATTATCAGCATGAAAATCCCGCAAAACCATTGTCTCAGCCGAAGTGTCTATTTCCGGGATGAGCTTGCGCCAAATTGCAAGGTAGTCACTTTTGGTCATGTCGGAAACATCACTGCCCAAAATTCCAGATAAATACCACTCGGTCAGCAGGGAAGCTTCGGTGAGGTATTTGTCTTCGTCATAGCGCTCAAGGCCATCTGGAACAGCAACCACAGTGGGGCGGCTGTGCAAATCGATCAGCACATCGACAGCGCTTTTATAAAGCGCTTCTTCGTCGGCACCAGCCGCCAGGGCATTGGTGAACGTGTCATCGCCTAAATCTTCCAGCAATAAAAAACCGGCATCGATATTCTCGGCCAAGATGTTCGGCGCTGAATAGCCAAGTTGTCTTAAGTGATTGGTGATATTGATGAAGGGCCGGACATCTTCCTCGGGCGGCGCAGCATCCATTAAGACGGCGATCTCGCCCTCTCTTTCTACCCGTTCATAGCGGCGAAAAGAGGCGTCGCCAGCGAGCGGTTTGCGGGTGGCAGCTTGCCAGCCGGCTTCCGCCAAAAATGCCTCAATCAGGGGAGAACGATCAGCCACCAGAAACTTCTCCCGGAAGCGCTTTTTCAAGTCTATCCGGCCAACTTTCCCCCCGGCCGATCAGATCGACTTCACGCATCTGCTGCTCATCGCCGATCGACAAAATTACATCGAGGCGTTCAAACGGCAGATAAGCGCCCAGGCGGTCGGGCCACTCGATCAATGAAATGCCCTCATTCATCGCATCTTCAATGCCAAGCTCAAATATTTCCTCCGCATCTTCGAGCCGGTAAAGATCAAAATGATAGACGTCACCTTTGGCAAACTCGTAGAGCTGGACCAGCGTAAAGGTTGGGCTTGGCACTTCGCCGTCGCCGCCCCTGGCCGCGATAAAGGCGCGCGCAAAAACCGTCTTACCAGCACCTAAATCGCCAATTAAGCAGATCACGTCACCGGGGGCCGCGATATCGGCAAGTTTGGTCGCCAACGCCGCCGTCGCGTCTTCGCTTTCGAGCGTAAATTGATACAGGCCTTCGGTTTCACTCATAGCTTATTTTTACGCGTCCTGGGGCAGCTGTAAAAGAGCCTTCTCCACGCCTTCAATCGGCGTCTGTTACGTCCGGTAAAAACAGGTCAACAGTGGTGCCCTGATTGGGTTTCGATGCGATCTCGACTGTGCCGCCCAGCAGTTCAATAAAAGCCCGAACGAGTGTCAGTCCCAGCCCGGCTCCTGGTTTCAGCGAATCGGCATCGGTGCCGCGCTCGAAACCTTTAAAGACGCGTTCAATGTCGATCTTCGGAATGCCGATGCCGGTATCCTTTATTTCAACTTGAACGCCGGTTTCAAGGCGCCGGGCGGCGATGGTAATCGCGCCGCCCGAGCCTGAAAAATTAATCGCATTGCCGAGAAGGTGGAACAAACATTGCTTGAAACGTTTTTCGTCGACCGAGATCCAGCCGATATCAATCGGACAGTCAAAATTAAGTTTGAGCTTTTTATGGCGAGCGCGGGCGCCAATGAGGCCCAAAACATCAACGAGACAAGCGTGCAGATCAAAGCTACCAATTTCAAGCTCCAGCAAACCGGCTTCAATTGAAGCGAGATCGAGAATATTGCGCGTCAAGCTCGACACTGCATCTGAGGCCTGAGCAATTCCTTCTATGTATTCCCGTTGGCGTTTATTGAGGTCGCCAAAATAATCGCCCGCCAGCAATTCGGCGAAACCGCCGATTGTCGTCAGCGGGGTTCTGATCTCGTGGCTTAAATTTGCGAGGAACTCTGATTTCAAACGATCCGCTGCCGCCATCAGCTCTGCTCGTTCCGCCATTTCGGCGGCGCGACCCCGCAGATTTTCTTCAAGGCTAACGCTATCTGTTACATCGGCATACCGCAGTAGCACGGCGCCGTCCGGGAGCGGGATATGCGCGGCTTCAATGACTGTTTGGTCGCTCAGCGTAATTTGATCAACGCCGGCCTTGCGTCCCAGCAATCGCCCTGAAAGTTTATCCCGGCGCTTCGGCCAGTTTTCAAGGACAGGCAATATTTTACGCGTCGCATCGAGAAAATCCGTCATATGAAAATCCGACGAAAACGCATCTTCCGGTAATCGCCAAATCTTGGCAAAGGCCGGATTATGGAGTTTCAACAATCCATTGCTGCCAAAGACGGCGAGACCTTCCTGCAAATGATCGAGGGTTGCCTGGTGGGTGAGGACAATCTCATTGAAGGCGCGCTCGACAGACAATTGCGGGGTCAGGTCTTCGACAATGAATAGATGGCGTTCATTATCAAGCGGCGCAAATTTGACATTCAACGCTTGACCATTGGGCAGATGCCATTCCTCGCTGATTTCGGTCTTTGACGTCGCCTGGCTGACGATCTTTGCGCGAAATTTAGGAAAATTATATTGCTCCGGAAGCTGACGCTGATCGTGAAGCCGATCCAGAAATGCGGCAAGTTTCGGCTGGCTATCAAGCGCGTCTTCTTCCAAGCGCCACAGTTGATGGAAGCTCGCATTGCCGGGACCTATCCGTCCATCAGCGTCCACCACCGCCACCGCGAGCGGAAGTGCATTTATCAGCGACAGAACAATATCTTTTTGATCAAGCGTAGACATATCGGAATCATAATATTGTCTGCAAATTTCAGCAAGGAAAGAGAAAAATTCTCATTTACGGGTGGGGGTCATAAAAAAAGGGCGTGTTCTACAACACGCCCCTCTTAATATCCATCAAACTCGATTTTAGTAGCGGTAATGTTCCGGCTTGTAAGGACCGGCTTGCGAGACGTTGATATAATCGGCTTGCTCTTTGGTCAGTTCGGTCAAACGAACATTGAGCTTGGCAAGATGCAGCATTGCTACTTTTTCGTCCAAGTTCTTCGGCAGAACATAGACTTTGTTTTCGTAAGATTGAGCGTTTTCCCAAAGCTCGAGCTGGGCCAGCACTTGATTGGTGAAAGAAGCCGACATGACGAAGCTTGGATGACCGGTCGCACAACCCAAATTCACCAGGCGACCTTCGGCCAGCAAAATGATCCGCTTGCCGTCGGGAAATTCAATTTCATCAACCTGTGGCTTTACATTATGCCATTTCATATTGCGGAGCGCGCCAACTTGAATTTCAGAATCGAAGTGGCCAATGTTCGATACAATCGCCCGGTCTTTCATCGACCGCATATGGTCGATGGTGATAATGTCGATATTGCCGGTCGTAGTCACAAAAATATCGCCAATGGGAGCAGCTTCCTCCATGGTGACAACTTCATAACCTTCCATCGAGGCCTGCAGGGCGCAGATCGGATCAATTTCAGTTACCAGCACACGCGCGCCTTGGCTGCGGAGCGACGCGGCAGAGCCTTTGCCAACATCACCATAGCCGGCAACGACAGCACATTTGCCGGCAATCATTACGTCGGTGGCACGCTTGATGCCATCCACCAGACTTTCGCGGCAGCCATAGAGATTATCGAATTTCGATTTGGTCACCGAGTCGTTGACGTTAAACGCCGGCACTTTCAATGTGCCGTTTTTTTCCATTTCATAGAGACGATGCACGCCGGTCGTGGTTTCCTCCGACAATCCTTTAACTGCATCCAAAAGTTCAGGCGTCTTTTCATGCATCATGAGAGTCAAATCGCCGCCATCATCCAAAATCATGTTAGGCATCCAACCATCTGGACCGTTGAGTGTTTGCTCGATACACCACTCAAACTCTTCATCGGTTTCGCCTTTCCAGGCAAATGTCGGAATGCCGGCTTCGGCCATTGCGGCCGCCGCATGATCTTGCGTTGAAAAGATATTACAAGACGACCAGCGCAATGTTGCGCCAAGATCAACCAGTGTTTCCATCAACACGGCGGTTTGAATGGTCATATGGAGGCAGCCGACAATGCGGGCTCCTTCGAGCGGATTTTTACCCGCATGTTCTTCACGCAAGGCCATCAAACCCGGCATTTCGGTTTCGGCGATGGTTATTTCTTTGCGGCCCCACTCGGCCAGGGACATATCAGCAACTTTATAGTCAGTCATTTCGGTCGTCTCCTTGGAACGGCTCCTTAAATTGGAGTTATTCTTGAATATTAATTATAGGTAAGTTACGGCGGATTTATCAGCCAAAATCGATCTATACAAGAGTTAAGGTGCCGCGGCGCAAATTCAAGGGTTTTACGCATTAAAAAGAGAACTAGTTCT
>CAJXJM010000050.1 GCA_913054205.1 uncultured Rhodospirillaceae bacterium | reverse complement strand
CTCCGCATTGACTTCATTCATGACTTTCTTCACATCGGCCGGAAGTTTCTTCCAGGTGTCTTGATTCATGACGAATGTCAGCGGGAAGAAGAACCAGTCTTCCCCCCGGTTCCAGTATTTGAAAATTTTACCAAAACCGAAGGCATAGGCGTCGGCCGGCGCACCGATAATTCCGGCGGTCACGACGTTGCGTCGAGCCGCGTCCGGCAGCGCACCCCATGGTATGCCGTGGACCGTTATGCCCAGCGTTTTCAGGAGTTCAGACGCTCCGCCATGCGCACGGATCTTATTCTTGCGCAGGTCTGCGATGGTCCGGACCGGTTTATGGGACATCAATTGGATTCTCGTCCACATACCCGGGGACATGTATTTCTGGTTCAACTTGGTGAACTCGGCTTTGGTCACACCGGAGGAATGCAGCTCGTGAGCGGCTTTGGCGTGCACCAGTGGATCCTTGCTCATGAACGGCAGCGATACAACGTTGCTGAGCGCATAAAGACCGGGGTTGTAGACGGTAGAAACGTTTCCAATGTCAAAGGCGGCGACCTTGACGTTTTCCGGCGCGGCGGTAAGCTTGCCAAGCGCGCCGCCGAAGATACGGGTAAACTTGACCTTGCCCTTGGTGCGTTTTTCGACTTCGTTCATCCACCAGACGGGCGCCTCGTTGAGAGGTGATTTCCCAAACGACGAATGGAATTTAAGATCAATTTTCTCCTGTGCGTGAGTCAGACTTGGCGAGGCCAAGACCGCAATTGCCAACAAGGCACTTGCACTCAACTTAGTTAAGCTTCTCATTTCACATTTCTCCCCTTCAATTGTTATGTTTGCGTTAGCCTGCACAGAGCAACCAAAATCGCTATGCAGAATTAATATTCGGTCGGATCCCGAGAATTCGTACGTTACAATCTATTCACCGGTGCGTGACAGGACCCATGCACAAAGCCCCTAATTACACAGTGGTTGCAACCCTAGCAAAGAAGGGAGTTTAGGTCCATGTACTATCTCATACGTATGGTACGAACCATTAGGAGAGTATAGTAAGTTTTGGAGGTTTTTAGCATGTCTGAACCAGATCAAAATATGGAATCATCGGATAATTTGGTATCTACGAGATGAAACTTCAGTGCTTTAGTTCAGAGTTCTCGACAAGGGCAAGCAAGTATATTGCCTAACAGGCCGCTCGTCTTGTGACGACGCGGCGGCACTGATATGGGTATGAGCCCGCTTGAGACGTTTTTCTCATCTTATTGCGGCTGTATTAATGTTGTCGCCAGTGTTATTATTGAGGAACACGGTCTCGATGTTCAGATTTTATCGGTCGATGTTCAGGGCAGGTTTCTATCTGCTGCCTTTACCGGCAAGAAAAATAATGGTGTTCCATTTGAAAATATGAAGCTGATTATCACTGCGAAGATAAATTGCAGTGATGAAGAATTGGCAAAGGTTAAAGATGAGCTTGCCTGGCGTTGTCCTATTTCGGCCACCTTCCATGCCGCCGGCATGGATTTGACGGAAGAATGGGTGCATACGTAAAAAGCCTAAGGCCTTGATCCTAATCCCATTTCCTTCCCGGCAAATGGTTCATAACACTTGCTGCAAGCCCGCCATCAATCAAAAGCCCGGTTGAGGTGATATAATCGGCTTCATCCGACAGTAAGAACAAGATCGCATTGGCAATATCGACCGGCTGACCGACCCTTTGAAGCGGTGTTACCTCAGAGCGGCCTTTTTTGATTTCGGGATCCTGGAGATAAGATGTCAAAGGCGTTTCGGTGTGCCCGGGCATAATGGCATTAACGCGAATGCCTTTCGCCGCCCATTCAATCCCTAAATGCTTGCTCAGCATAATGACCGCGGCCTTGACCGTCGAATAAGCTCCCGACATGCCATAAGGTGTGATGCCGCCAATCGAGGATAGATTGACGATTGAACCTTTGCGGCCTTGATCGATCATCCATCTTCCTGCCGCCTGGCTCATCAAAAATGTGCCTGTAAGACCGATCGAGATCACCTTGTTCCAATCTTCCGGAGAAAGGTCTTTAAGCGCTCCAGGCGCCATGGCAATTGCCGAATTGACCACATAGTCGACCCCGCCAAATTCACTGACGGTAAAATCGACCGCGGCCTGACAGGAGGCCGGGTCGGCAACGTCCATTTTAAAAAATCTGGCATCAGCACCGATTGTATCAGCAACGGCTGAGCCTAATTCCTCATTATTATCGCCAATTACGACTTTGCCGCCTTGTTCAACGAACATTTCGGCGGTCTTTTCGCCAATGCCGCGTGCACCGCCGGTCACTATGCAGATTTTGCTGTCAAATCGAGCCATGGCCTATTCCCTCAGTTTGCGTCAATTAGCCTTATATTGTATTTTCTTGCCACCCCAATTGCGGCCCGGCGTATGCATCATTTTGCTTTCCGCTTGTCCGCCATCGACTTTGATGGTGGCGGCATTGACATAGCTTGCACGATCCGACAATAGCCACACACAGGCTTCAGCGATTTCGTTCGCCTCGCCCACGCGGCCCATCGGCACCACCGCCGCCCGGCCTGCTGCGATCTCCGGATCAGCGAACATGGCAGCCGTCATGGGTGTTGGGATTTGTCCCGGCGCCACCGTATTGCCACGCACGCCGCGATTACCCCACTCAACGCCGACCAAATTACCAAGCATGATAGCCCCCGCCTTGGCGACCGAATAGGCACCTGCACCATTATAGGCCTGAACACCTCCAATAGAAGAGATAAACACGATTGAACCTGAGCCTTGTTCCAGCATCACCCTGCCTGCCGCCTGAGCACAAAGGAAATAGCCCTTCAACCCGATATCAATGACCATGTCCCAATCTTCCTCGCTGAGGTCCTCTAACGCGGAAGGTTTGAGCTTGATGGCCGAACAGACAATGCCGTCAATCGTGCCGAAAGCTTTGACGGTCTCATCCGCCATACGCTTAGCATCAGCGGCTTTAGAGGTATCCATTTCAATTATAATCGCTTTAGCTCCCTCGGCTTCCACCAATCCCTGGGTCTCCTCAGCTAATTCCTTATTGATATCAGCAATCGCCACATTGGCACCTTCCGAGGCTGCCAAAACGCATGTCGCCCGGCCTATCCCGCTGGCGCCACCAGTGACGATGATGGTCTTTCCCTTTAACATCATTGCTCCTCCTCCCCGTTTTCAAACTGAGTGTGCCAGGCCTCGCGCATGGCACCGACATTGCCTATCATTTGCGCTGCAGCCGACGCTTTGGGAGACTTTGCAAAAAACCAACCAAAAAGTGGCCATTTTCGATCTTTATTTTTATCTACACAAAGCCGAATATCACTAAACTGCTGTTCAAATTTTGGAACTCGTGGCCAAGCTCCGTATAGTATAAATCCATAGGTTTCTAATACGCTGTGGAAATAAGCCTATTCTTGAGTGCTTCTTCCATCGCCTTCGGGCCAATCGAATGAAGGAAGAATAAGGATAGGGCTGCGATAGCCATCCAATTTTGTATTTTTCCCATTTACTTCAAGCGGATGTAAAAATATCGCCATCACTAATAAAATCAAATTAAGTTTTATCACTATTTATACCAATCACTAGTTTCCCATTTGCGTCAGGCAATTTTAAAAATACCATCTAATTGTTGAATTGGTAAGAATCTTTTACTGTTATATGGCGTACATCAAGAGTTGGGCTGACGCCCTCGCCAACCTGCTGATCGAGCAAGGTGGTTTTCCTGCAAGGTAGATGTGGCTTTTAAGGCAATTAAACGTGCGTCAGCCCTCCTCGGAAAAACCGATGGGGGCGTTTTTATACTCCCATCACAATTTCGGAATAATCCACCTGACGGATTGGGCATTTGATATTCAGCTTGTGCGCCCTGCCACATGGCAAAAGCACTAAAGAGGAGAAGACTATGATAACTCGAAGAGCATTCCTAATTGGTTCAGCGGCAACCGTAACATTAAGCCTCGTTGATAAATATTATTCTTTCATCGAAAACCATGGTGAACCACTCATAGAAGCACCCAAAAATCCAAGCAGTACCATTTACGCCTTTCCCGAACGTGACTACCAACTCGGTTTGGACGGTGACCCTTTTGAGATAGCTTTCCCCTATGAAAGTTGGATCGAGTATCTGATTGGAGATTGTGGATGTGAAACCCCAACCAAGTTGAGCGACTTTCGTGACATAAATTGGAACTGGGGAATAACGCCATCCCAGTTACAGGAACCTGTTCCCGAAAATCATTGGTTTGAATATATGGAACGTAGAGGTCTAATCGCCACTTACGTCACCCGCGGGTGGAATGTTGCGACCATGCCTCCCGTCGCGTGAACTGGCGAGCGGCATGGCAATTGAAGATTTCTCACGATTATCCTCATTGATAAATTATTCGGCGATCATGCAGAATAGAATAAAGGGTACTAGGCACTTTTTAAGTATTGGGGTAGTCTAATTGTCCAGCTCAAGGGAGAGGGACAGGATTTATTAAAAAATCCGCTATTTGCGGAGGTTTTCCGATTTTCCCTTGAAATTAAAGCCTTTTCTTTAGGCCTTGAAAATGAATCAATTTATTTAGGGAGGACTCAATGAAGAAGATATTAATTAGCGGCCTTACGGCCGGAATTTGTGCCGTCGCGGCAGTCGCGGCTTTCACTTCAAGCACGGCACAAGCCGCACCCAAGGCACCAAATTGCAGCACCGCCAAGCTGATCGTTCCTTGGAAGCCCGGAGGTGGCACCCATGTGCTGTTCTCGATCTTCGAGAAAACCATCCAGGGCATGGATTTCCCGTCCAAGATTAAGGTGGTGACTATTCCCGGACAGGGCGGCAACAAAGGCGCCAAGGAAGCGGCCAAGGCCAAGCCCGACGGCTGCACTCTGTTCGCTATTCACCAGAGCGCCCTGACCAGCTTTTTCAACGGCCGCATCAAATTCACCTTCCCGGCCTTCGATATGGTTTCATTGCTGACCTCGACGCCGGATATCATCGGCGCTTCTGGCCAGGCGCCATGGAATACCTTCGCCGAGTTCAAAAAAGCCGCCTTGGCCAAGCCGGGCTCCATCCTTGTCGGCGCCACCTTCGGCTCGACCAGCCAGTTCATGTGGCTGATCCTCGAAGACCTGACCGGCATGAAGTTCAAGTACGTGCCCTTTGACGGCACCCGTGAGAGAATGACGGCGCTGTTGTCCAACGCCATCACCATGGGCACTCTCAACGTCGCTTCAGGCCGGAAATACATTGAAGGTGGAGATCTGAAAGCCTACGGCATTGCCGACGCGAAACGATCCCAAGCCCTGCCGAATCTGCCGACCATGAAGGAAGTGGGTGTCGACATGATATTCGCCTTGAAACGGGGTATCGTTGCACCCAAGGGTACCAATGCGAGCGCCATTGAGTATTGGGCTGGGGTCTTCAAAAAGGCCGCTGAAGACAAGGGCCTGCTGAAACAGATGGCCGCCAAAGGCACCGACATTGAATGGGTCGGACCCGCGGACTACCGCAAGTGGGCGGAGCAGACCTACAAGGACTATGAAAAGGTCGCCATAAAGATCGGTATGTACAAGAAATAATAGTCGCAGCTACAATTGCCGGGATGCGGCCCGGGCCTTGATTAGGTCCGGGCCGTTATCAACTTTCCTATCCTCGCGGAGTACCCATGCAACGCCTCAACCGTGACGCCATTATCGCCATAATATTGCTGGCCTTTTGCGGCGTCTTTTTTTTATCCAGTTTTGATATTCGACAGCCCGATTACGGCGTCCTGATGCCGTCCACCTGGCCTAGAGTTGTCATCGGAGTTCTGGCATTCCTGTCGGTGCTGTACCTTATTCAATCCACAAGCGCCGGTGCGGAAGCCATCGAGGACGATAAATACGACGCCGAACACACTCGGGGACCTGGGTTTCGCGGCTGGCTTGGACACTGGCGCAATCCGCTTTGGTGTTTCTTTCTTTTCTTTCTTTATCTGCTGAGCCTGCCGATACTCGGCATGCTGATCGGCGGCATCACGTTCGTTTACGTGCTGATGGGGGTGCTGGGCGGCTGGGACGGCAATAAACCCATCCTTCACGCCGTTTTTGCCTTCGCCACCATCGGCGGCATGTGGAGCCTGTTCACCTTTGGCCTCGGCGTGCTGTTGCCGCCGGGAATGATCCTCGGCCAGTTCTGAGAGAACCTATTATGATCATCGAAAACACCATCGCCGCCTTCGTTGAGCTTGGCAATTTCAAGACCATCTTATTGATGCTCGTCGGCGTCGCCGGCGGTCTGATCGCCGGTGCTATTCCGGGGTTCACGATCGCCATGGCGATCGTGCTAACCCTGCCTTTCACTTTTGGCATGCCGCCGAGTATGGGTCTCGCGACCATGGTCAGCGTGTTGGTAGGCGGATTATCCGGGGGCCTGATGGCAGGGATTCTGACCGGTATCCCGGGCACGCCGTCCTCGGTGGCGACCACTTTTGACGGTTTTCCCATGGCCAGAAACGGCGAACCGGGTCTGGCTTTGGGCATTGGCGTGTGGTCGTCGTTTTGCGGCGGCATCATCAGCGCCATTCTACTGATGACCTTGGCGCCGCACTTGGCTCGTGTCGGGCTGGAGTTCAATCCATGGGATTACTTCATGCTGGTGATGTTTGCGCTCACCATTACTGCCAGCCTGTCAGGCAAAAACATGATTAAGGGGCTCATCGCCGGCGCCGTGGGATTGTTAGTGCGTACTGTCGGTGAAGACGAGGCGGTCGGCATGGCGCGTTTCAATTTCGGCAACGATGCGCTGCTGCAGGGTTTTGATTTCATCGCCGTGCTGATCGGCCTGTTCGCCTTCAGCCAGCTTCTCAACGACGTTCGTGACCCGAAAATCGCAAAAAAGGCCTTGACCGAACGGGGTGTGGTGAAGGTCCGGATCGAACATCGCCGGGCCATTGTCGAGGTGCTGAAACGCTGGACCATCGTCGTCCGGTCTTCGTTAATCGGTGTATTCACCGGCATCCTGCCCGGCGCTGGCGGCTCAATTGCCAACATTCTCGCCTACGACCAGGCCAAGAAGGCATCAAAGCATCCGGAAAAATTTGGTACCGGCATCGCCGACGGAATTATTGCACCGGAAAGTTCTAACAATGCGGTCGAAGGCGGTGCCTTGATCATCCTAATGGCCTTGGGCATTCCCGGCGATGTAACTGCGGCCGTGATGCTCGGCGCGCTGCTGATCCACGACATCATTCCCAGCCCATCGTTCATTACCGATGAGCCGGTGCTGGCCTATTCAATCTTTATCGCTTTTTTCATCGCCACCTTCATGATGATAGGAATGCAGTCGTTTATGCTGCGCGTTTTCGTGCTGGTGACCAGAGTTCGCATGTATGTGCTGGCGAGCGTCATCCTCGGCTTCTGCGGAATTGGCGTGTTCGCTCTCCACAATGTCACTTTCGACCTGTGGACGCTGCTGTGGTTCGGAATTCTCGGTTTCGTCATGCGGCATTTCGGCTTTCCCCTGGCGCCGATGATCTTAGGGGTCGTGCTCGGAAATATCGCCGAACTCAACCTGGCCCGGGCGTTGGCCATTACTTCTGATCTTAGCCCCTTTGTCACCCGGCCGTGGTCGCTGTTCTTCCTGATTATTGCGGTGTTTTCTGCCCTGTTCCCGCTGTACGTGGGGCAGCGAGAAAAGAAGAAGACCTGGACCGTGTTCTTCATGCCGGTGGCGTGTTTCGCCGCCTCTATTCCGCTTTTCATGATGGGCGGCTCCGCCCGTACGGTGTTGGCGGCGATCGTGCTCTGCTTCGGCTTTTACCAGTTGTGGCGCCGCTGGCAAAATGGCTGGCGATTTGAGGCTGAAAAATAATTTGACCGACTATTCATGCGATTTTCGCCTGGGAATCAGCTTATGGGATATTATCGATGACGGTAAGAACTTCTATGACTTCGTTCGATAAATTTGATTTCGCTCCAGAATGCCATATGGTAGTCAAAGTTCCATGTCTTCTTATCCGCGCAAACCATTAAAAGTCGGCATCGGCGGTCTGGGCGCCATCGGCGATGCTCTGGTCCAGCGCCTTGATTCTGGCGTCGAGGGGCTTTTACTGACCGCTGTCGCCGTGCGCGATCCGGATAAGCTCCGGCCTGGCCTCGCAAAACTTAAAATACAACCCGAAATCGTCAGCCTAGGGGAGCTGGCATTGATGGCCGATGTAGTGGTGGAATGCGCGCCCGCAGGCGTATTCGACGAAATCGCCGTGCCGGCGATTGACGCCGGGCGTATCTTTGTACCAGCCAGCGTCGGCGCTCTCCTGGACCGTCCACATCTAACCGAAAGAGCCAGGGAGACGGGCGCAAAAATCATTGTGCCGACGGGCGCTCTGCTTGGTCTTGACGCCGTCCGAGCGGCGGCGGAAGGGCAAATTCATTCTGTTCGGATGGTGACGCGGAAACCGCCCGGCGGGCTAAAAGGCGCGCCGTTTTTGGATGGCAAGGATATCGATCTGGACGGGCTCACCGAGCCCTTGAAACTTTACAATGGCCCGGCCCGGGACGGAGTGAAGGGCTTTCCCGCCAACGTCAATGTGGCAGCGGCTTTAAGCCTGGCCGGTATCGGCCCCGACAAGACCGAAATTGAAATTTGGGCCGATCCCAGCATAACTCGGAACATCCATCGGATCATTGTCGAGTCCGACAGCGCCCGGTTGGAGATGATTATTGAAAACATTCCTAGTAAAGAAAATCCCCGCACCGGTCGCATTACAGCCCTTAGCATATTGGCCACTCTCCGCGCCTTGACGTCACCATTGAAAGTGGGGACTTGACTAAATTCATCGGCTATCCAGTCGACACCAAAGCAATGCCAATCAGCTCGCAACACGTTCGAATTTTTTATCTCAGACGCAAATTGCCGTTGCCAATGTCCGCTATTGGCTAAAAGCGGACTCTTTAGCCCTATCCCGATTATGTCCGCTATCGGGGGTAAAGCGGACGCTTTTTAAAGAGTGTCGATGAGTCCGCTAAGGGTCATAAGCGGACATTCTGCGCTTGAGTTACCGTTAACCAAAGAACTTATAGAAATGCATGGCGGTGAGTTGAGTATCGAAAGCCGACCAAATCACGGCACGCTGGTTAAAGTCCAAATGCCGATAGAACGGATCAGTCACTAATTTATTTTTGAATTAGCTCAGGATATTTTCTCAAGTCGTTGAATTGTCCGCAGCTGAACCAAAGACTCGGTTGCTTTAATATAGCGCGTAAAATGAGGCGTCTGCTGGTGATTTTTAAAAGCCTTTTCTGTCTCATAGACTTCATAAAGATGCACGATATTGCCGCCCTCTTCCGGCACCAATATGTGAAATAATTGGCAGCCGGGCTCATCCTTGCGTGCACCTTCAGCATCAAGCTGGATCTGGGTCATATAGTCGTCGAAACAATTGGGCTTGAGATTGATCGTCACGAATATTGCGAATGCGGACATCGTTTAGCCTCGTCCTTCTGTTTTGGAACTATCTATATTTTTGTTCTATTTTCTCAAAGACCTTTTGCGCCGCCAACTTTTTCACAAGAATCAGCGCCCTACTCCAACGCAGGTTTTTATGGACCACGCTGCAGCAAAATTGCGCTATTGCTACTTCAGTTTCACCGAAATTTCATCGACGGTTTGAACATCACAGAACATGCCGAATAGAGCTTTTAAAGAATTCTCGTGCGATTCAATGTTCATCGCCGCCAGGGCATCAGACACCATAGCTGTGCGATAATTCAACATCATGCCGTCTCTGGCCGTCGATTCACAGCAGACACCGGTCGCGACACCTGAAATCAGCAACGTATCAATATCCCTGGATTTCAGCTCTGCATCCAAATTGGAAGCACCGTGAATGAAAGCGCTAAACCGAGATTTCTTCACATAGATATCACCCGCTTGGGCGTCTAAATCCGGCCAAAGAGCGTAGCCTTCATGGTCTTCCGCGAGTTCCAAATTGCGCCGCGCCCATTTCTCTGGCGAATTCATTTCCTGATAAACACCCCAGTCTTTGGTTGCTTCAGGAGCCGCCGTCGTTTGAATCCAAACAACAATGCCGCCCTTCTCGCGCAGATTTTTTGCCATGGCATTAATCGTCGGAACAATTTCGATGGCCATCGGGCAAGCGGCTTGGAAACCAGCCTTCATAAAATAGTTTTGCATATCAACAACAACGAATGCTGTTTTGT
>CAJXJM010000049.1 GCA_913054205.1 uncultured Rhodospirillaceae bacterium | reverse complement strand
CCGGTCGCTACGATGAAGATTATGAAGGCCGCGGTTTTAAATACCCGGTCGGCTTTGTACGCTGGACGGAAACCGAAAACCTCGGTGAAGCCTTGCGGCTGATGTCACCCACGGCGGCGCATAACCTGGACGTTACGTCTTTGATCAGCCACCGCTTTGATATTGGTTCCGCCGAAGATGCTTTCAAAATGGTGCTCGAAAAATCAGAGCCACATATGGGCGTTGTGCTCACCTATCCGGAAGCTGTCTCAGCTGCGCCGGCAAAATTTATCCCGCCAAAAATAAAATCAGCTGATTGTGTTTTGGGCGTTATCGGTGCCGGTAATTTTGCCCGGGCGGTTTTGCTGCCGGAACTCAAAAAACTCTCCGGCGTCACGCTGCATACCATCGCAACCAAGCGCGGCGCATCTGCCGATCATAGCCAAGAGAGATTTGGCTTTTCTCATGCAACCACGGATGAAGCCGCTGTTCTGGACAATGCAGACATCAATGCTGTGCTGATTGCAACCCGTCATGATAGCCATGCGGCGTTGACCGCGGCGGCTTTAAAAGCTGGCAAATCTGTACTCGTTGAGAAACCCCTGGGGCTCACCACTGAAGAAATAACGCGCGTCCAGGAAGCGCGGGCAAGCTCCGATGGTTTTTTTCAAATTGGCTTTAACCGCCGCTTCGCGCCGCTGGCTCAGCAAGCCCAGGCCGCGCTCGCTAAATTTGAGGGGCCGCGCTTTATGGTGCTACGCATCAATGCCGGCAATGTGCCGGGCGATAGCTGGCTCCACAACAGAGAAGAAGGCGGTGGGCGGATCATCGGCGAGATGTGTCACTTCATCGATCTCGCCCGTTATTTTGCCGGCAGCCAGATTGTTTCAGTGCAAGCGGATGCAGCGCGCAATCAAGAAGGCGCTGCGGACGATGTGACGGCGACCCTGCGTTTTCAAAATGGCAGTCTCGCAACGATTGCCTATACCAGTTTGGGTGATACGGCGTTTCCGAAAGAGCGATTTGAAATTTTTACCGGCGGGTCCGTGCTAAACCTCGATAATTTTCGAAGCCTGAGCATTACAACGAATGGCACAACGACAAATAAAACAGCGGGCGGCCAGGATAAAGGTTTTGTTGCTGCGCTAACCGCTTTTACTGACGCGGTTGCCTCAGGCGGCCCAGCACCCCTTGATGAAACCGAGTTGATCGAGAGCAGTCTCGCCACACTCGCCGTATTGGACTCGCTGCAATCTGGACAGAGAATAGATTTATGAGACAGTTAATAGGATGAGTGACCAGCTGAATTTGACCGCTGCCGTAGACGCGGTTGAGGATGCCAAAGTGTTGTGCATTGGCGATGTCATGCTTGACCGTTTTGTTTACGGCGATGTTGATCGCATCTCGCCCGAAGCCCCGATCCCGGTATTCAGTATTAATTCTGAAAATCTGATGCTGGGCGGTGCCGGTAACGTTGCCCGCAATCTATCAGGGCTTGGCGCAACAACCCACTTTATCGCTGTTATCGGCAATGATGGTGCCGGCAAAGACATCACCAAACTGATCGGCGAAATACCAAACACCGAAGCCAATCTGATTACCGACCAAGGTCGACGCACCTCGATAAAAACCCGCTACATTGCCGGCGGCCAGCAGATGCTGCGCGCCGATGATGAGAGCGTCGAAGCAATTGAAGGTGCCTCCAAGGAACGCGTTCTAACGCTGGCAAAATCTGCTTTAAAAGATTGCTCGGCGATGGTGCTGGCGGATTATGCCAAGGGCGTTCTCACGCCTGAAATTATTGCCGAGCTTATCGCTCTCGCCAAGGCGGCCAAAGTACCTGTTATTATCGACCCGCAAGGTATTGATTACGCCCGGTACGGCGGCGCAACGCTTATCACGCCAAACCGCAAAGAACTGTCGGACGCCACGGGCATGACGGCAAATGATGACGATGAAATTATTGCCGCCGCCCGCAAGCTCATCACAGAGCAAAAAATAAATTCTGTACTGGCGACCCGCAGCCGAGATGGCATGAGCCTCATTGATGCGAAATCCGCCACGCATTTTGCCGCCGAAGCACGAGAGGTCTTTGATGTTTCAGGTGCCGGTGACACTGTTGCCGCCACTATGGCCGCCAGCCTGGCGGCCGGGATTGATATCAACGACGCCGTGCAGCTGGCAAATATTGCAGCTGGCATTGTCGTTGCCAAAGTTGGCACAGCCGTTGCCTATTCGAGCGATATCATCGAGGCGCTTCACCACCAGGAATATTCCAGCGGCGAAGCAAAAGTTCTGTCTCTTCAATCTGCCCTTGATCGTTCGGAGGTGTGGCGATCCAAGGGACATAAGATCGGCTTTACCAATGGCTGTTTTGATTTGCTGCACCCCGGCCATATCTCGACCATCGCCAAAGCCAAAGCAGCTTGCGACAAACTGATCATCGGTCTTAACAGTGACGAGAGCGTCAGACGGCTTAAGGGTGAAGACCGGCCCGTACAATCAGAGGCTGCCCGCGCGCAGGTGCTGGCCTCATTGGAAAATGTCGATGCTGTGGTGATTTTCTCAGATGATACGCCGGCAGTCGTTTTGGAAGCCATCAAACCGGAAGTTTTTGTCAAAGGCGCGGATTACACCATCGACGAAATTCCGGAAGCCACGATTGTTCAAGCTTACGGCGGCGAGATTGTCCTCGCCGAGCTTGAAGAAGGCCATAGCACGACGGCGACAATTGCGAAGCTGAGCAAGTAATTTTATTTTTGTTGCTGCGCATGTGGCAATCATATTCTCTAACCGGATTCTTTTCAAAACTTGTTAGAATGTCTAGGTCTAACAGATACTGGACGAATTGAATGGTTTGACTAAATTACTTTATTTAGGCTTCCAATAATTTTCTTCAGTTGGTCTTCAAGATCGGTATCCGTAAAATCACCAGATTCACTATCAAAAACTTCAGAAAAACCTCCGATACTCATTGAGCCAACAACCTCTCCGCCCCACCATGGCATCAATTTAAGCAAGTTGTCCAAATTGGTTTTGCCTCCTCCTTGACCAGGTGAGGCGCTCATCAACAACATTGGCTTGTCTTGAAATACTTTGCCGCCCATACGCGAAAGCCAATCGACCAAGTTCTTGAAAATTGTCGGGATCGACCCATTGTGTTCAGGTGATGAAATTATAAAACCGTCATGATCTGTGAATAGTTTCTTCAAGCGTTCGGCATTTTCGGGAATGCCGTCGGCTTCCTCAATATCGACGCTGAATACCGGCAGCGGAAAATCCCTTATGTCAATTACAGTCACTTCGATATTGCTGAACCGCCGAACCACGGCATTTACCAATTGCTGATTAATCGATTTTGAACTGCTACTTCCTGAGAAAGCGAGAATTTTAGACATCTTTCTATTTCCTTTTAGGCTAAATCACATCCATCAAAATTACTTGGACGAAAAAATACCACCAAAGAGTTTTTCCAAAAAAGATTTCTCTTTTTGAGATGCTTTCGGCGTGGCCGCAACGCGGCGTTTCTTTAAGGCATTGTCGCCATGGGCATCGCTCATAATTTTTTGCCAAATAATCGCCGGTAGGCCACCGCCAGATATCCGTTTCATCGGCGCATCATTGTCGTTTCCAACCCAGACACCGGTAACATAAGACTTCGTATAGCCAATAAACCAAGCGTCCCTGAAAGCCTGGCTGGTGCCGGTTTTTCCAAAGGCAGGTCGACGCAACCGGGCCTTTTTGCCAGTGCCGGTTCTAATCACCTCGCCGAGCATATCATCCATGGCGCGCACGTGACGGCGCTCAACGATTTGCCCGGTGCCACCGCCCGTTCGGCGATACAACACCCGGCCAGAGCTGTCTTTAATTTCCTCGACACCAAACGGCCAAATGCCTTTGCCACCGTTTGCCAATACAGCATAGGCACCGGTCATTTCAATCAAGCTGACCTCTGAGCTGCCGAGCGCCAAACTCGGAGACGTTGTCAGCGGTGCCGTAATGCCCAATCGCTTGGCGGTCTTCACAACATTGCCGCGGCCGACATGTTCAGAAACTTTAACCGCAATCGTATTGATCGAGCGGGCGAGTGCAGATTTTAGCGACATTTCACCGTGATGTTTGCCGTCATAATTTCGCGGCGTCCAGCCTTTGATCGTGATTGCAGAATCTTTAAACCGCGTTTCGGGCGTGAGGCCAGCTTCCAGCGCGGCGAGATAGACAATTGGTTTAAAAGCCGAGCCCGGCTGGCGGCGCGCCTGGGTCACTCTGTTGAATTGGCTTTTTTTGTAATTGCGCCCGCCGACCATGGCCCTGACAGCACCGCCGGGAGACATCACGATTGCCGCTCCTTGAGAGACGTTATAGCGCTTGGAATTGTGAGCTAGATATTTTTCAATATGCGCTTCGGCCTGTCCTTGAAGTTTGGCATCAAGCGTTGTTTTGACCGTGACATCGCCTGATTGCGGGCCGACAAATCCCCGCACTTGCTGTGATATCCAATCGACAAAATAACGCCCGACCCGTTGGGCGCGTTGATTTTGGTTATAGCGCAGCTTGGATCCAGCCGCCTTTTTAGCCTGAGCTTCATTGAGGTAGCCGGCGGCCACCATATTCGAAAGCACGACCTTGCCGCGGGCGACGGCTGCTTTGACATTATTGCGGGGATTCAGACGAGACGGCGCTTTCAGCAACCCCGCAATTATCGCCGCTTGAAATATCGTAAGCCGGCGCGCCGGAACACCGAAATACTTCTTCGCCGCCGCATCCACGCCAAACGTTCCTGAACCGAGATAAACCCGATTGAGGTAAATTGTCAGAATTTGATCCTTGGTGAACTTTTGCTCCAACCAAAACGCCAGTATGAGTTCCTGGTATTTTCGCTTAAAGGTTCGGTCCGGTGTTAAAAATAAATTTTTTGCCGCTTGCTGGGAAATTGTGCTGCCACCCTGCACCACCCGGCCGGCCTTGATATTGCGCACCATCGCCCGGGCAAGGCCAATTATATCAATGCCGGAATGATTGTAAAAGCGCCGGTCTTCCGTCGCGATAACAGCTTGGGGGAGATAGGCCGGCAAGTCTTTGACATGCACCGCATTGCCTTGCAAATCACCGAGGCTTGCCATTTTCGAGCCATCCCGCGCAAGCAAAATCACCGATGGCCGCCGCGTAACTTCCAACGCTTTATCGGTTGAGGGCAGATCATGGGCATAAAACGCAGTGACCACGCCAATGATCACAACGCCCCAAATTGCCAGGGTAAAACTCCATTTCAGGACAAAGCGCAATATTCGGCGCTCATTTTTCTGAGATGAAGCTTTTTCATTCTTGGTTTCTGCCATGGAGAATGTATCGCAAACCTGCGTTAGAAAACGATTAAGACACTCTTACTCAAATTCATGCTGCATGAGGCCACTACAAACGATGGGCACGTGTCAAAATTAAGATATGCGTTTATACCAGTCGCGGAGTGTCTGGCCAATGTCGTCTGGAGAATCTTCCTGCGGATGATGAAGACCATTGACCGATACTTCAGTTTGGTTGGGCCAGGACCGGATGGTTTCCAAAGCGCTCAGGACGAGGGGCAGATTTCAAGGGATGTGGACCCTCACGCACTGGCTCGGATGATTGTCTCTGTCACACATAGTTTTTCTGCGCGTGCGCGTGTTGGCGCAAATCGGAAGGAACTTTCGCGTCTGGCCAAAGATTTTATGACAGCGTTGTTTCCATCACCTGACTAGCGACAATCAATCGCAAAACAAGTGCTCTCAAAAAATTAAGGCAACGTGCAGCCAAGCATGCGGTGCAGGATTTCCGGATCGACCCGGCAGCCTTTCAAATTTGTCCGCCAAATCTCCGCTTGCGTCAAATCGGCGTCTTTGAGGTTTGCGCCGCGGAGATCAAGCTTGCTTAAATCCCGATTGATCAAAACCGCCCGTTTGCCTTGAGCCGGATTTCGCAGCCAATCGTCATGTTCTGACAAAACGTCTTCAAATGTCCGATCTGCGCTTTGATCTGCCATGGCTTTCTCCCATCGATTGTCCCATTTCCGTGTTGGTCAGGGATTATAGTTAAACTGGGAGATTAGAGGCCTAAATTCAACTGGTTTGTCGAATTCAAGACGACTTAAACGTCCAAATTGGTAACATTAAGAGCATTTGCCTGGATGAATTCTCGGCGCGGCTCAACCACGTCACCCATCAAAGTAGAGAAAACATCTTCGGCATCATCGGCATGGCTGGCCCTTACCTGTAATAACGTCCGCACGTTTGGGTCGAGCGTGGTTTCCCATAGCTGCTCCGGGTTCATTTCACCGAGTCCCTTATAGCGCTGCATCGAGACACCTTGGCGACCGAGCTCCATGATTGCATCAAACAAGGCAACCGGGCCGGTAATGTTAAATTCTTTCTCTTTGGAAACGAGCGTTCCGTGTTGCTCAAATGATTGTTGCAACTCTGCGGTATGCGCATCCAAACCACGGGCCTCAACACTGCCAATAACGGTGCCATCAATGACGTGGGGGCCGTCCGGCACACCACGCAATATGCGCAAAAACGACAATCCGCCATCGGCCAGTGATTCCCCTTTCCAGCCTTGTTCAGCCGGCGATTCCAGTGCATCCAAGCGCGTCGCAATATAGGTTGCGGCGTCATCTGCCTGTTTGGAATCTGACAATATCTGAGGATTAAGCACACCCGCAATCGCTGCTTGTTCAACAATCTTTGTCGGCACCCGTGTTGTAAGTCCGGCAATTTGACTTTTTACAACGCGGGCAAAATCGATCAGTGTTTTGAGGTCCTGACCAGCTACCTGACTGCCATCGCTCAGATTAAACACGCAGTCTTCGATACCCGCGTTGATCAGGTAATCTTCCAGCGCCCGATCATCCTTAAGATAGACCTCGGATTTGCCATGTTTAGCCCGGTATAACGGTGGCTGCGCAATATAGAGATAGCCGTTTTCAATCAGTTCCGGCATTTGGCGATAGAAAAACGTCAACAATAGCGTTCGAATGTGACTGCCATCGACATCAGCGTCAGTCATGATGATAATTTTGTGGTAGCGGGCTTTCCCGACATCAAAGTCTTCTGCCCCAATCCCGGTACCGAGCGCTGTGATCAGCGTGCCAATTTCGGCGGAAGCCAGCATTTTATCAAAGCGCGCGCGCTCGACGTTTAGGATTTTACCGCGGAGCGGTAATATCGCCTGATGCGCCCGATCACGCCCCTGCTTTGCAGAGCCGCCAGCAGAATCACCCTCGACTATAAATATTTCGCTGAGCGCCGGGTCTTTTGACTGACAATCAGCCAGCTTGCCGGGAAGCGATGAAATATCGAGCGCCCCTTTGCGGCGGGTGAGTTCGCGGGCTTTTCGGGCCGCTTCTCGGGCTGCCGCGGCTTCTGCGATTTTGCCAATAACACGCTTGGCATCAGTCGGATGTTCTTCGAACCATTGGTTTAGCTTCTCGCCCAATATGCTTTCAACCACCGGCCTCACTTCAGAAGAAACCAGCTTCTCTTTTGTTTGCGAGGAGAATTTTGGATCAGGCACTTTAACCGAAAGCACGCAAGTAATTCCTTCGCGGGCATCGTCCCCGGAAATGTTAACTTTGGCTTTTTTGGCCAGGCCTTGCTGTTCAGCGTAGGTATTGATGGTGCGGGTGAGCGCGCCCCTGAACCCGGCCATATGAGTGCCGCCATCTCTTTGCGGAATATTGTTGGTAAAACAAAGTGTTGTTTCGTGATAACTGTCATTCCATTGAAGCGCTGCCTCAACAATGACGCCATCTTTTTCACCCAACATGGTAATGGTCGGAATCAACGCTGTTTTCGATCGATCCAAATAGGTAACAAAGGCTTCCAACCCACCTTCATAGTAAAGCTCGACCACCTTCTGCTCGACATGGCGCGCATCGGTGATGTTTATATGGACACCTGAATTCAGGAACGCCAACTCGCGAAGGCGGTGTTCGATCGTGGCAAAATCATATTCGATATTGGTGAAGGTTTTATCGGACGCAAAAAACGTGACTTGCGTGCCGGTTTTACCGTCAGCCTCACCGACGATCTCCATTTTCTGGTCAATATCGCCATTTTTAAACACCAGCAGATGTTCTTTACCTTCTCGCCAAATGCGCAGTTCCAGCCTGGTCGAGAGAGCGTTCACAACAGAGACGCCAACACCGTGCAGTCCACCTGAGATTTTATAGGAGTTTTGGTCAAACTTACCGCCGGCATGAAGCTGGGTCATAATCACTTCAGCAGCGGGAATGCCTTCTTCTTCATGCATGTCAACAGGAATACCGCGCCCGTTATCTGTGACACTGACCGAGCCATCGCCGTTGAGGACAATGTCGACCGTATCGCAATGGCCGGCCAAGGCTTCATCGATTGCATTGTCGACAACTTCATAGATCATATGGTGGAGGCCAGAGCCGTCATCAGTATCGCCGATATACATGCCGGGGCGTTTACGAACGGCGTCCAGCCCCTTCAGGACTTTAATCGACTGCGCGTCATACGCCCCACCTTCACCGTTTCCGTTTTCGGGAGTTTTCGGTGTTTCGGCTTCATCGGCAATGTCATTTTTGCCGTTTTCGTCTTTTTCGTCGGTCATACTTCAAAGTCCAATCAGGAAGAATAAATTTTATGTCGTGTTAAAGTTGCTCAAACTCGCCGTTTTGAATAGCAAATCGCTGCACCTTGTCTCCAAGGGGCGCAAAAATTTTGTTTTCCGTGCCGGTAATCCAGGCTTGCGCGCCTAGGTCCAAAATCAATTCGAACAGTGAAGCGCGACGATTTTCATCCAAATGCGCGGCAATTTCATCCAATAATAATAACGGCGTATAGCCGCGCTCTTCGGTTTGCAGCCGGGCAGTCGCCAAGACAATGCCGATCAACAATGCCTTTTGCTCTCCGGTGGAGCAAATTTCAGCCTCCATCTGTGTTTCACCGTGGATGACCGAAAAATCACTGCGATGTGGGCCGATGGAAGTGCCGCCGCCTGCCGCATCGCTTTTCCGTGAGGCGCGCAAGGCACCCCGCAAACGATCTTCGACCGCCAAAGCCGGCTCATCGGCGAGCCAGTTTTCAACCTCACCTACCATGCTGATGACAGAGCCCGGAAACGCGCCCTTGGTGCGCCGGCAAACGGCTTGCAATCGTCCAACCGCTTCGAGCCTTCGAACAGATATGGCAATACCGTGACGCGCCAATGATTCCTCAATTGAATCAAGCCATTGCGGATCCAATTTACCGTCACGTAAGAGTTTATTGCGGCTTCTAAGGCTGTGTTCATAGGCAGCAACCGGGCCTGCATGCTCCGGGTCCAAACCACATATCAATTGATCGACAAAGCGGCGGCGGCCCGAAGCGCCTTCTAAGAACAGGCGGTCCATTTGCGGTGTCAGCCATTGCGCACTGGTGTAGCTGCCAAGCTCGGCCTGACTTTTAATCACCGTGCCATCAATTTTAATCACTCGTTTATCGCGCGCGCTCGGCGCTTCGGCAAGCTCCAGACCGGTGCCAATTTCCATCTCGTTATCGCCAACGGAAAGTCGGGCCGCAACTGCCCATCCAGAATTATCATGGCTCTGATCAGCAGTGCGCCGAGAGATTTCCGTCAGTTTTGCCCGGCGCAATCCGCGGCCTGGCACCAAAAATGACAATGCTTCCAACAAATTAGTTTTGCCGGCACCGTTCGGTCCGGTCAGCACAACAGGACGGCCATCTGTTTCAAGACGCTGTTGGGCATAACACCGGAAATTCGTCAATGTAAGCCGGGTGACGGCAAGCTGGTGAGGGGAGGTAATCATGGCAGGTATCTCACTTTGAGCGAGAATTTTCGGGAAATGATCGGCGCTGCCGCCCAATAAACCATTTGAGTAAATTTCATTCACACCAATTTACCGACAGGTTTTGCCATATTTTGAAATTTCAATTTCTCCCATTCAGACTCTCATCGGCATTAAAACGTAGATAGCCCCCTCGTCATCCAAATCTTGCACCAATGTTGGCGAGGCGGCATCGGCAAGCGTAAACCGCGCCCGATCACCATCAATTTGTTGAGCAATATCCAACAGATAACGGGAATTGAAGCCAATTTCGATCTCTTCTTCATCATAATCAACCGGGACTTCTTCCGTCGCCGTATCGTTATCCGGACTATTGGCGGAAAGGGTAAGATTTCCTTTGGTAATGGTTAGTTTTACGGCGCGGGA
>CAJXJM010000048.1 GCA_913054205.1 uncultured Rhodospirillaceae bacterium | reverse complement strand
GTTCAGCAATCCGACCGTCTGAAGTAAACAACAAAGACTTAATAATCAACGGCACCCATTTCAAGGTTCCAATCGACACCTTTGATGGTTTTTAATTCGCCAATACCTTCAATGCGACCCAGCCATTCCCGCAGGTCAGCATGGGGTGTCTGATACTCGCCAAAGGACGTGTTTCTAACTTTTTGATCCATCTGGATATTCCCTAATTTTTAAAAACATTTTACTTAATTAATCAAGAGAGTCAAAATGCTTAGAAATCTAAGTGAAAAACCTATAAGATGATTTTGCCTCTAGTATCAAGGCAGTGAAGATAAACTGTCATTTGTCTTTTCATCGGATTGGCTTTGAGCCAGGGATAGTATAAAGATATGAAAATAGTTTTTTCATTTATTTATTTATGACGATTGGTTGATTTTATGCCGGCGAAAAAGAAAATTAAAACTAAGATTCAACCGTTGGAAAGCGTCGGGTTTCTAATACGCGATACTATGATGCATCTTCAGATCGTGCTGCGGTCGCATTTACAAAATCATAATCTTACGACTGCGCAATGGTATCTTCTCCGCGTATTATGGGTTGAAGAAGGCCTCAGCCAAAGAGAACTCAGTGAAAGAGTTTGCACTACCGAACCGACAACCCAAAGCGCCTTATTGCGGATGGAAAAACAGGGCATTATTAGGCGCGTTCGGAATAAAAAGGACCGCCGCGCAAATCATATCTTTTTGACCAAAAAAGGTCGGAGCCTGGAGCCAAAATTAATACCCTATGTCGGAAACGTCAGTGACGTTGCAACAAATGGCATCAGTAAAAAAGAGATCAAAGATTTTACCAAAACAATCAGAAAAATTCGCACCAACGTAATTGAAGAAATAAGTACCTACGATTGATAAGAAGGCGTCGCGCAAGAGCCGGACGATCTGGTCGGAACGATGAGGTTCTTGGCCTCTGACGCGAGCGATTTTATGTCCGGCCAGACCAACAATGTTGATGGCGGCTAAAATATGCATTGGGGAAATATAGAATGACAAAACTTCGCCTCAATTTTGCCGCCAGTGATTACGATCATTTTCGAGATTTGGTTGATGGAACAGTCTCCGTCGAAGGCGTCGATCTTAATTGTTTGCGTTTATCGATTGAGGAAACATTCGCGCGTTTTGTGAGTTTCCAGGAATGGGAAGTTTCGGAAATGTCGTTCGGCAAGTTCGTTTCTTTCATATCCCAGGACAATGGCAAAGTCATTGGTTTGCCGGTCTTTCCGTCCCGCGTTTTTCGCCAATCTTCGATTTATGTAAGAGAAGACAGTCCGCTCAAAGGACCTGAAGATTTGGCGGGCAAAAAAATCGGTATTCCTGAATGGGCGCAGACGGCAGCGATTTATACGCGTGGTTGGCTGGTTGATCAGATCGGTATTCCGTTGACGGATATCGAATGGTTTCAATCTGGTGTTAATCAGGCAGGCCGCGAGGAAAAAGTGAAATTGAAATTACCGAAAGGGGTCAAATTAACGCCGGTTACTGACAAGTCACTGACGGAAATGTTGCTGAACGGTGATATCGATGCCGCCGCAACTGCACACGCACCACAGCCTTTTGAAGATGGTGACCCCAGCATCCGAATTATCGCGACGTTGAGGAAGCGTTTTTTAAAGAAACAAATATCTTTCCAATCATGCATTTGATTGCAATTCGCCGTGACATTTATGAGGCCAATCCGTGGGTTGCGATGAATTTATACAAAGCGTTTATCAAAGCAAAAGACAATAGTGTGCGGCGTTCTCTGGAAATTACCGCGACGCGCTATCCGTTTGCCTGGTGTTACGACTCGGCAGAAAAGACCAAAGAGATATTTGGAGAGGATTCCTTTCCCTATGGCTTGGAGCCCAACCGCCCAACATTAGAGGCGTTTCTGAAATACGCCTATGACCAAGGTATATGCCACAGAAAGGTTACACCGGAAGAGTTGTTTCCGCCTGAAATCAGCAAAGTTTTTAAAGTGTGACGCTTTAGCTGCGACCGCCTTTTGCTGCTTTCTCTCGAGTTGCGTTGAGGTAGAGCGCTCGGGTTTCTTCCATCGCCGCGATACAAATCGGATCCATATCCTTTTGCGGTTCCGGATCAACGCCCCAATAGTCATATTTGTTTTCGCCCCGGACCAGCATCGCAGTTGAGCCGTCAAATCGCGTTTCCTTGATATGCGGCGCGACATAATGAATGGAGAGACCAACTCTAGGATGATCGGCATTGTTGGGGGCTGAGCCATGCACCACGCTTTCATGGTGAAACACAATTTCGCCGGCCTGTAGCACTGCATCAACGGCTCTGTCTTCGTCAACATCAATTACGGTTTGGCCGATGGGGATTAGATTGTTCTTATGCGGTTTTATTTCGTGAACGGCAGGCGGTCCTTTGTGGGTGCCGGGGATATATTTAACGCAGCCGGCTTCGATTGTCGAAGCGTTGAAAGCGAGCCAGGCGCTTAACGTGTCAGCCGGCTCAAAGCCATAGAAAAAACTATCCGTGTGCCAGGATACGTAGCCGGGGTCATGCGGCTTTTTGGCAAAAAAAGATGCACCCCAGCAAAGAATGTCGGGGCCAATTAAATCTTCAACCGCATCGAGTAATTTCGGTTCCCGAACAACATCACATAGCCACGGAAACGGCAATTGAGCCTTAATCCGAAATTTTTCCATCGGAGAGTCGCCGATTGAAGTTTCCAACGCCTCATACTTCTGAAACAGCTCAGCCGCCTGATCCGGCGTGTAAAGAGCAAATGGAAAGAGAAACCCATCATCAGAATAGGAACGAACCTGTTCGGCAGTTAAAGCTTTTGTCACTAAATTGTCGCTCCGTTGTTTCCAGTATATGGACTATGGCAATTAAATTTTGCACTTAAAATGATTGATTGACTATATTTAGTTAGAATTGATAGTAAAATCTAAAATCACATGGAAAAAACATGTCTTTGTTAAAGCTATCTATAGCCACCACCGATTACGATCATTTTCGCGATTTCCGGCTGGGCCCGGTCCGGGCCGAGGGGCTGGATATAAATTGGCTGAATTTAGGCCATCATGAATGTTTTGCGCGGTTTACGGCTAACCGAGAGTTTGATGTTGCGGAGCTGTCCTTTGCAAAATTTTCCGCCCAGGTCACCCGTGAAAACAGTGATATAATAGGGCTGCCGATCATTTGTTCACGGCTGTTTCGTTTCAGTTCATTCTACGTAAATAAAAACAGCAAAATTAAAACCGTCGAGGATTTGAAGGGGAAAAAGATCGGATCACCCGAATGGGCCCACTCTGCCGCAGTCTATATGCGTGGCTGGATGCACAATGATATGGGGGTCGACCTCAAAGATGTGCATTGGTATCAAGCAGGCGCCAATGCCGCGGGGCGCAAGGAAAAGGTCGAGCTAAATCTTCCTGATGGTGTGCGGCTTACCAGAGTGGCAGACAAGTCGCTCAGCGAGATGCTTGCCAGCAACGAGATCGACTGCGCCATCATTGCCCGTCCGCCCACTTGTTTTTTGGAAGGGCACCCGGATGTCGAGAGGTTGTTCCCCGACTATCTGGCCATGGAAGAAGACTATTTTCAGGAAACCAAGGTATGGCCGATCATGCATATCATTGCGATGCGTAAGCACATCTTGGAAGAAAATCCCTGGGTCGCGCGCAATCTTTACAACGCATTTCTGGAATCGAAAAACCGTTCTGTCGAGCGCCTTTTGGACCCGGCGGTTTCTCGATATCCGCTTGCCTGGTTGTCGACCTATGGCCGCAAGATGCAAAGTATTTTTGGGGAAGATCCGTACCCCTATGGAATTGAGGAAAACCGTGCTACCTGGGAGCAGATGGCGCTCTATACCTACCAGCAGGGTATTGCCCACCGGCAATTTAAGCCGGAAGAAATATTTCCCGAAGGAATTATGACCAAGGTGATTATTTAGCCGCCTGCGATACTGCGTTCCATCTTCTCGCGTAATTCTTCGGTGACCATGGGTATGACATCAAACCAGCGTTTCCAGGCAGGTGGGCCTTGATGGATCAGCATGCCGAGGCCGTTCACCGTGGGATTGCCGCGCTCGCGCGCGTCGCTCAGAAAGGGCGTCTCCAGCGGGGTGTAGATGATATCTGCTGCCAGGGCCGTAGGGGATAGTTTGTCGAGCTTCAAATTCAAGGCTGCTTCACCGTCCATGCCCTGGCTGGTCGTATTCACCACCATGGCGGCACCCTCGAGCGCGTCATGGCGTTCCTTCCAGGGTAACACTCGGATCGGGCCATTAAATTCCTCAGCGATGGCGAGCGCTTTCTCATGCGTGCGATTGACGAGCCGGATTTCAGTTGCGCCCTCTTGCATCAGGCCATAACAAACCGCGCGGCTGCCGCCACCGGCGCCGATCACTGCAATGGATCCAGCCTCGGCTCGCCAGTCTGGCGCCTGCTGCTTTATGTTGCCGAGAAAGCCCAGCCAATCGTTATTTGTGCCGAACAGGGTGCCGTCTTCGCGGACCACAATGCAGCTAATTGCACCGATTTTGGTGGCAACCTCGTCAACTTCATCGACGATTTTCATCGCTTCCAATTTATGGGGTATTGTCACATTGCAGCCGGCGAAGCCCAACGGATGCATGGCACGCAAGGCGGCATCCAGCTCGCCGGGCTTAATCGCCAAGGGCACGTAGGTACCGTTTAGCCCTTGTTGTTCCATCCAATAATTATGCATCAAAGGAGAGCGCGAATGCATCACAGGCCAGCCGACGACGCCAGCGAGTAGAAACTTATCGGATTGTGTCATTAAAAATATCCTGGTGGATGTGCTGCACGTCTAAAGGCCGGCATCGAGTTTGGCGCTGAAATGATCCCAGGTGCGTTTGAACAGAGTTTCATTGCGTAGTTTAGCCTGGCATTTTTCGATTTCTTCGTCGCTAAAGGTGTACGGCTCGCCGATTTGCAGGGTCATGTATTGTCGATAGGCATTGTCTTCGAGATAGTTGATGAGAACAAAGGCATCGACAATGGTCTTGCCGACGGCAACTGCACCATGACCTTTCATCAGGGCTGCCGGTCCATCTCCCAAAATATCGGAAAGGCGCTTCGCTATTTCAGGATTGTTGATGGAATCCGGTGTATCAAGCAGCGGCAATGGGTGAACCAATGTCCCTTGTGCGTAAACCGGCAAATAAGGCTTTCCCGCAAGCGTCAGAAAGGTTGACCACTTAGGGTGGGCATGAACGATGGCATCGACATCGGATCGAACCTTGTAAATCCCGGCGTGGAGGTGAAACTCCAGTGGCGGCTTGCCGTTGCCGTCAAGCACATTGCCGTCGAAATCGATGGTGCAGATGTCTTCGACAGTAAGTTGGCTGCGCTGGCAGGTGCCTATATTAATATACATCTGATCTTCGCCTGCTCGGATACTTGCATGACCGTTGTAGTCAATGATGTCCGACCGTTCGAGCATCCGGATACAACGAACCAGTTGCTGCTTTTTTTCTTCGATTTCACTCATCGCCCAATTCCCGTCTGTACCGTCACCAATTTACATCTTCTCGAACGCGCTGTCGCCAAAGTCCCCACGCCCGTATGCAGGCGCCTTGATTGGGGACATCCGCCAAAAGGCCTTCCTCTTCGCTAAGCGCAGCAACTGATCTGTCGCCAGCAAGCGCCATCGTCCAATGTTGGATGCGGGCATTTACTTCAGTATAGACTGCATGAAACACGGCGGATTGCAAAGTATCGCCGCACGCGACAGATCCGTGCGCGCGCATCAAGGCGATATCCTTTTCTCCCAGGGATTCAGCGAAGGCGATGCCTTTATCGCCATCGCAGACCAACATATCAGTGGCGCCAAATTTCTCGCTGATATCGAATACGGGAACGCCAGCCGCGAGGAAGGCAGCATTGTGGAACATTGCCTTCATTTTCTCATCGACCAGACCAAACGGAATGACCGACGGTGAATGACTGTGAACAATCGAAATGATGTCCGGGCGGGCTTTGAATATTTCACCGTGAATGAAGCGTTCCAGAAAACTATTCCGGCCGTTAGCGTTGCAGGGCTCGCTATCCAAGCTGTATTCAATAATGTCATCTGGTGTCACCAAGGCTGGTGCCATGGATTGCGACATGAAATAACGATTTGGATCGTCCGGGTGGCGCTGAGATATATGTCCAAACGCATCAACAACGCCTTGCGCCGCCAAAATATGACTGGCCGCCGCTAGATCAGCCAAAAACGCGTCTGAAACAGGTCCGCCGGAAACAGGCGTTTCACTCATTGTTCCGTTTCCTCCATCGGCTCGAGAGCTCTCAATAATGATTTTAGGAGATCAGCGGTTTGCCCCAATTGTTGCTTGTTGAGCCCCTTTTTGAGCAGTTCTGCATAACCCTCCATAACAGCAGGCAGCACTTTTTCAGCCAGATTAATGCCGGCCTTCGTGAGTTGAACGGCTTTGCTGCGGCCGTCATTGTCGTTTTTGTGACGGGACAGGAGTTTTCTGGTTTCGAGATTATTCAGCACTTTTGTTATGCCGCCGGGGGTAATCAACAAAGCTTGGCGAAGATCGGTGGGCGTCAAACGATAAGGCGCCTCTAATGTTCGAAGTGTCGCGATGACTTCGAACTCGGCGGGGGTAAGGTTAAACTCGGTTTTCACTTTAACCCGTGAATGGTCGTAAATAATATCTCGAATACGGAACAGACGGATAACGATCCCACCCAGAGGAGAACTGGCGGCAGGCCAATTCTTTTTCTTTCTCTCTATGAGATCTTCCGCTGTATGGATTGTTTTCACCACGTTGTTCCCCATAATTCTATAAACCGTCTAATTAATAGCATCCATGATTGAACGATGACCAGCTGCTACGGAGGCTAAATGATCTGCGTCCTGATGCGGCTCGTTTCCCCGCCATACAATGTGGAGATCAGGCCTTATCAATAAAAAATCTCGCTGATAAATATCTTTCGCAGCTTGACAGTCAATGGCTAATGTATCGAAAGGCGCGCCAGTCTTCGCAAATGCTGCGGCAAGATCGCTACCCCCATCTGTTGTTCCATTTAGGCAAAGCAAAACATATCCACGCGGCAATGCATCTTGTATAGCGGAACCATCATCCAGCCTGACATGTGGAAGACGCGCCCCCGGCCAGGAAGTTGGCACATAATCCCGAAAGAGATGTTCCGGCCCGCCGGGTTCTTCCCAAATGACAGGCGATTGAACGTAGCGATAGCCAAGCTCGGCACCGATCATTTCATTTGTTTTGCGCTGCTCCACATCAGCAATTTGAGTGAGGTTTGCCCGCGCCCCATCGCCTGCAGGAGATTGTTCAAACATTTGAGGCCCGCAAAGAGACCGCCATTTCCGCCTGCCGTTTGAGGCATATCTCGATGCGCCAACATTGCGGTCGCCAATTTGATGACGTTCAACCTCGTATGAATCGAGCAAACCAGATCCTCCCCATCCCGACAAAACAGCTGCAAGTTTCCAGCTGAGATCGGTCGCATCACCAACGCCGGTGTTCATACCCAATCCGCCGGTCGGAATAACCAGATGAACCGCATCACCGGCTAAAAAAACGCGATCATCGCGATATCGATCGGCCAGCAATAGATTTTGACGCCAGCGGTTGCAGTTAATCATTTCGTAGTCGAGCGGCATGGCGATTGTTCGCTCGAACATGGTCTTCATGTCTTCATCGCTCTCGACTTGGGAGTGGAGGGTGAAATGTTTTGTGCTGTCCTGCATAATTAAAAACGTCGATTGGCCGTCGGCGACATGGTAGTGGCGTCCTTTACCCGGCCCAATACCCATCGGAATGCTGTCGAATAAATCGTCGCAGCGGAAAAGCGCTTGGCGCAATTGGCTGATATTGCCATCGCCGCGCAATTTGATATCCAATTGCTTGCGGACGTTGCTGGAACCGCCGTCACAACCAACCATGTAGACCGATTCTAAAACTTCTGTCCTTCCATCGGAATATTGGACCTCCGCCGAAACGGATTGATCAGTTTGTGTGAAAGACAGAAATTTGCAGCCATAGCGTACATCAACACTCGGCAAGGCCTCGGCTTCAGCTTTGAGAAGCGGCTCAAGCGTATATTGTGAGATCAGCTGATAGGGCTCTAACGGCAGAGTACCGTCGTTGACCGTCTCGCCTTCTTTTCTGGCGTCATCAACAGAGGGGAAAGGGAATTCAATGAGCGGCGGTTGGTCCAATGTCAGAACAATATAGACGTTCATGCAAATATCCGAGCGCAGGCCTGCGGCTCGAATTTTGTCCGCCAATCCCATGCGCCGGTAAATTTCCATGGTGCGCGCATTGCAGCGCTCCATTTTTGGCTGGAACTCCGGCGCCTCTTTTTGCTCGACCAAAATGCAGTCAATACCGCGTTGGCCAAGGTCTACAGCCAATGTAAGTCCAACCGGACCAGCGCCAACGATAAGAACCTTTGTATTCAAATCAAATTCCTTCGAATTTTGAGTAATTTATATATTTATCTAGATTACTATATTGACTAATATAAGCAAAAGTTTCAAATTATTATTCATCCGGGAGCGTTTTATGTCTGTGTTATCCGAAGCTATCGAGAATTTGGTAACCGCCAATCGTATATTGGCGCATGAGGATGTTGTTGATGCCTATGGACATGTCAGTCTACGCCACCCCGAGAACCCAGAGCGATATCTGCTGGCCTGTTCGCGTAGCCCGGGGATCGTTGAAGCGGATGATATTCTGGAATTCACCCTCGATAGCGAATGCATTGATGACAAGGGAAAGAAGCTCTATCTCGAAAGCCCTATTCACGGTTCTGTCTTCAAAGCCCGGCCCGACGTGCAGTCTGTTGTTCACAATCATTCTTACGCCGTTGTGCCGTTTACCGTTTCTAAAACGCCTTTAAAAGCACTCGCCCATACTTCAGGTCGCATCGGTCACGAAATTCCAAAATGGGATATCAAAGACAAATTCGGCGATACAAACCTGCTCGTTGTCAATAACGAGCAGGGCGATGATATGGCAGTGACGCTCGGCAACCATCGCGCCGTGCTGATGCGGGGTCATGGTGTCACGGTGGTGGGGGGAAGCCTCGAAGACGCGGTTATTACGTCGATCTATTTGCAGGTGAATGCTAAATTGCAAATGGACGCGATGCGGCTCGGCGATGTTGAGTACCTCACACCAGGAGAAATCGATCAGCGTTTGGCCGGCAATGAAACGCTTGCCGGATTTACGCGAGCCTGGGAATATTTCAGCCACCGCGCCGGGCGTTAGGATAAGGAGCAAAGTAAAATGTTGTCTCAAGAGCAAAATGATTATTTGTGCCAAACCGATGAAGGCACGCCAATGGGAGATTTGTTCCGCCGGTTTTGGGCACCTTTCTTGATATCGAGCGAATTGCCCGAACCCGATTGCGACCCTGTGCGCGTTCGGCTTATGAGCGAAGACCTCATTGCGTTTAAAGATACAGACGGCCGCATTGGTTTGATCGATCAATTTTGCGCTCATCGTGGCGTATCATTGTGGTTTGGCCGAAATGAAGAATGCGGCCTTCGCTGTCCCTATCATGGCTGGAAGTATGATGTTGATGGCAACTGCATTGAGCTACCATCGGAAGGTGATAATCCTAAAATGATGGAGAAAATTAGGCTCAAATCTTATCCCTGCATCGAAAAGGCGGGCGTTATTTGGACCTATATGGGACCGCCCGAGCTTAAACCTGACGAACCCAATCTTGAATGGACCAATGTTCCAGAAGAAAACCTCTATGTCTCCAAGCGCATCCAAGAATGTAATTACCTGCAGGCTTTGGAAGGCGGTATTGATTCGAGCCACGTCTCATGGCTGCACGGCGGCGCGCTTAACACTGATCCATTGTTCAAGGGCAGTAAGGGCAACCAATATAATGCCGCTGATCGAATGCCGGTATTTGAAGTTGAACCCTTTGACGGCGGTTTGCTGATCGCAGCTAGGCGCACGGCCGACAACGATCAATATTATTGGCGCATTACGCCTTGGATTTTGCCGTGGCATACACTGATAGCCCCGCGTGCTGATCATCCAATTGGTGGCCATGTCTGGGTGCCGATTGATGATCATACCTGCTGGACGTGGAGCTTTAACTATCATCCGAGCCGCCCCTTGAGCGCCGACGAACGCGGCGCAATGGGAGCCGGTAAAGGTATTCACACGGTTAATGTGCCGGGCACCTTCATTCCAGCAGCCAATAAAGCCAACGACTACCTAATGAATCGTAAGGATCAACGATCCGGCGTGTCTTATAGCGGGGTTGAGGGAATTGCGATGCAGGATGCCAGCTTGCAGGAAAGCATGGGGCCTATTCAAAATCGTACCAAAGAGAATCTTTGCGGCACGGATAATGGCGTTTCTATGATGCGTCAGTATTTAACGCGTGCGGCCAAAGCCAACCAAGAAGGCA
>CAJXJM010000047.1 GCA_913054205.1 uncultured Rhodospirillaceae bacterium | reverse complement strand
TTTAGGCCCGCCTGGACCCAAGGGTCTCGAGAATGTCGAGCGCCTCAAAGGGGTGTTTCGTATTGGCGCGGAGTGGGTGCTGATTGATCGCACGCGCAACGAAATATCTGTCACGCCCATCGCCTACCGTCGCGACTCTCGACTGGAGATTATTATTGCTGAAGGAGAGTCTGTTGATTGGGGTGAAATCGAAACCGCGCTGATCTCAATCCTGAAATAGTTAATTAAGGGGACACCATACTTAATTACATACCAAATTATTCAACTGTTGATAATTAACAATAGCTAATTAAGGGGACACCATACTTAATTACATATCAAATTACTCAACTGTTGATAATTAACGAAATCATATAATTAATTAATCGACAGTCGATTAATTAATACAAATTCACATTTTTCTTAATTAAGGAATTAGATCTTCGCCCAGATTTTCCCGGCGATTTCGAGGTATTTTTTGGTGTGCTCGCTTTCTGGATCAGAGGCGACAATCGGGTGCCCACTATCTGAGGTTTCACGAATAACGATATCGAGCGGAATTTCACCAAGGAAATCCATGCCCAGTTTATCGGCCTCTGTTTTGGCGCCGCCATGGCTGAAGATGTCAGTACGTTCGCCGCAGTGCGGGCAATGGAAATAGCTCATATTTTCGATCAGTCCCAGCACCGGAATTTCGACTTTGGCAAACATGCTGAGGCCTTTGCGGGCATCGGCAAGGGCAATATCCTGCGGCGTCGACACAATTATTGCGCCTGAGAGCGGCACCCGTTGTGCCATTGTCAGATGAATGTCGCCGGTTCCCGGCGGCAGATCGATCACAAGGCAATCAAGCTCGCCCCAGGCAACATCTTTGAAGAGTTGCTCCAGCGCACCGGTTGCCATCGGACCCCGCCAGATCATCGCGGTCTCTTCTTCGACTAAGAATCCAATCGACATACATTTGATGCCGTAATTTTCGAGCGGCGCAATCATACCGCTGGCGGTTTGAGTTGGTTTCTCCTTGATGCCGAGCATGCGTGGAATAGACGGGCCATAGATATCAGCGTCCAGAAGGCCGACGCGTTTTCCGTCAGCCGCCATCGCCAGCGCTAAATTAACTGCCGTGGTTGATTTGCCGACGCCGCCCTTGCCTGACGCCACAGCGACAACAGCATCGATACCGAGCAAATCCATTTTTTGAAACGTAGCTTGTTGCTGGTCGGGTCCACCGGGTGGAGGACCGGGAGGAGGACCGGCAGGCGCTTGAGGCTCAGGCGCAGCTTCCCGCTCTGCGGTCAAAACAGCCGTGACGGTCAAGACGCCCGGCAAGGCATGCACAATATCCTCTGCGGCTTTGCGTAATGGTTCGAGCTGAGGTCCACGTTCAGGGTCGACCTCAATACCAAAAGCGACATGCCCGTCTTTCAATTGAAGACCAGATACCATGCCTAAATCGACAATATTTTGATCTTTTTCCGGGTCTTTAATTTGTTTTAGTGCCTCAAGGACTTGCTCAGCAGTGATCTCCGCCATATCTAAGTCTCCAATATGTTAACTGCAATGTGACTAAATAAATGCCCAAAACGGTAAATCAAGCGTGAGTCGCCGTTGCAAGGGTGGTAAAGCTGTCATATAAGGCATTAAGCAAATTTGCAAACGGCGAAAGCCTGATATTATCAGGTTTTTGAGAACCTAGTATTTAAATAGATAAGGAATAAAACTATGGGTTGGAAAACGCAACGCGGAGGCCCTTGGGGCGGATCAGGCGGCGGTGGTGGACAAGGACCTTGGGGCGGCGGTGACGGCTCTGGTCCGCAACCACCAGGCATTGAAGAAATACTACGGCGCAGTCAGGATAAATTTAAAAAATTTATTCCAAGCGGCGGTGGCGGTGCACGCCGGATTGTTCTGCTCGTGCTGGCAGCCGTTGTTATTTGGCTCGGCACCGGTTTTTACCGCGTGCAACCCAGTGAGCAAGGTGTGGAGATGTTGTTCGGTAAATTCGTCAAAATGACGTCGCCGGGCCTGAACTACTGGTTTCCAGGACCAATCGGTGAAGTCTTTACGCCAGATGTCACCAATACGAACATCACCAGCGTTGGTTTTCGCACAATTGGTCAAAGTGGCGCACATAATTCCAGTGTACGCGATGTGCCGGAAGAGAGCCTGATGCTGACCGGTGATCAAAACATCATTGATATCGACTACCAAGTTCAATGGCGCATCAAAAATGCCGCGGACTTCTTGTTTAATATTCGCAACCCGGAAGCGACAGTGAAATTGGCGTCTGAAAGTGCCATTCGCGAGATCGTTGGGCAAAACACGCTTGAAGATGCGTTGGCTAAGCAACGCCAACAAGTTGAAAGCGAAACCCATGAAGTTCTCCAGAAAATTCTCGACAGCTATGGCGCTGGCGTGTTTATCGATTCTGTGAAGCTGCAAAAAGTGGAGCCGCCTAAACAGGTGATTGATGCTTTCAACGACGTCCAGCGGGCCAAGCAGGATCGCGAACGTCAGCAAAACGAAGCGCAAGCCTACGCCAACGATATTATCCCGAAGGCAAAAGGTGAAGCCGCACGGATGATCCAGGAAGCAACAGCTTATAAAGAAAAGATGACCCGGGAAGCAGAAGGTGAAGCTAAACGGTTCCTGTCTGTCTATGAAGCCTATAAAGGCGGCAAGGAAGTTACCCGGACGCGCCTCTATTTAGAACGGATGCAACAAGTTTTGAAAGATTCTGAAAAAGTGATCATCGACAAAGGGCAAGGCGGTACTGGCGTAATACCGTATCTCCCACTCCCGGAAATAAAAAAACGTAGCGAAGGAGCAAACTAATGAATAGAGCTATTCTCGCTATTGTTGGTGCTGTCGTTGTCGTTCTTGGCATCGTTGCCTCATCTTCGCTGTTCACCGTGCATCAAACTCAAACGGCCCTGGTACTGCAATTTGGTAATCCGATTCGTGTCGAAATTGAGCCCGGCTTGAAATTCAAACTTCCATTCATTCAAAACGTCACGTTCTATGATCGGCGTATTCTTGATCTCGATCCTCCGGCTCAAGAAATTATCCTGAATGACCAGAAACGGATCAACGTCGATTCCTTTGTGCGCTATAAAATTGTTGATCCTTTGGAGTTTCTGAAAACGGCCCAAACGGATACTAATTTCCGGCAAATCTTTGGGGGCCGGCTAAATGCAGCCGTTCGCTCTGAAGTTGGTAAGGTTTTGCTGGCTGATATGTTGTCGAACAAACGCGATGAAGTGATGCAACGCATTACCAAACAGCTAAAACTTCAAGCGCCGCAATTCGGCATCGAAGTTATTGATGTGCGAATTGGCCGGACTGATTTACCGGAAACGACCAGTCAATCGGTGTACAACCGAATGCGCTCACAACGTATTGCCGAAGCTGCCAAGCTTCGGGCGCAGGGTGCCGAGTTGAAGGCAAAAACCCAGGCCGAAGCTGATCGTGATCGAACCATCCTTCTCGCCGACGCACAAAAGATATCGCAGATTTTGATGGGTGAAGGCGAAGGTGCTAAAACCACTATTCTCAACGATGCCTTTGGCAAGGATATTGAATTCTTTGAGTTTTATCGCTCAATGGAAGCCTATGAAGAAGCCTTCGGCGAAGGTACAACCATGGTGTTGACGCCGGATTCCGATTTTTTCAAGTTTTTTGGTAGTATCAGCGGTAAGAAATCCGAAAATTAGAGCGGTGAGGTTTAAGATCAGGTGATCGATCTTCTCACGGCTCTTGCTCTCGCAATTGCTCTGGAAGGGGCGCTTTACGCGCTCTTTCCGGAAGCAATGAAAAAATTCATGGCCCAAATATTGGATCAACCGGATAGTGCTTTGCGCCGGGCAGGATTAACGGCGGCTGTCGCCGGCGTTGCTTTGGTCTGGGTCATTCGCGGCTAGAAGAGCGCATCACGCAGAATTTATAGGGCGTGATTGTTAATTCGCCCTGTTTTTACCCTAATTTGATCTATATAAAGGCAGCAAGATAATTACCTCGAAAAAGTAATTGGTTATTTGATCGGAGAATTGAGAGTGGCGCGTTATTTCAGTAAACATTTTTATGGATTAGTCGTTTCAACTTTACTGACTATTGTTTTGGTCACCTCTCAGGCAAGTGCACGTTCCGCACCTGAAAGTTTTGCTGATCTGGCCGCAAAATTATTGCCGGCAGTGGTTAATATTTCGACCACAACCATCTCGAAACGAGGCAGTAGTAAAGCGCCGGAACTTCCTCAATTTCCTCCAGGATCACCATTCGAAGATTTCCGCGATTTTTTGGATCGTAATAGACCTCAACAGCAGCGCAAATCCACGTCGCTCGGCTCGGGCTTTATTATCGATAAAAAAGGCATCGTGATTACCAACAATCATGTGATCCAAGATGCAGATGAAATTACGGTAATTCTGCAAAACAACGAAACCTTGAAAGCCGAAGTTATCGGCCGCGATCCTAAAACTGATATTGCAGTTCTTCGAATAAAACCGAAAAATGATCTGCCGTCGGTTAAATTAGGAGATTCGGATAAAATCCGTGTCGGCGATTGGGTTGTTGCAATCGGTAATCCATTTGGTCTCGGCGGTTCCGTGACGGCCGGTATTGTTTCGGCGCGCGGCCGGAACATTAACTCAGGCCCATATGATGATTTCATTCAGACCGACGCTTCGATTAACCGCGGCAATTCCGGTGGACCTTTGTTTAATATGGACGGCGAAGTCATCGGCATTAATACAGCAATTTTTTCGCCCTCCGGCGGCAGTATCGGTATCGGCTTTTCTATTCCGTCGAGAATAGCCAATAACATCATTAATCAATTGGTCAAATACGGTAAAACCCGTCGTGGTTGGTTGGGTGTCCGCATTCAAAAAGTGACCGAGGAAATTGCCGAGAGCTTGGGTCTTAAAAAGGCCGAGGGCGCTTTGGTCGCCAGTGTGACTGAGAATAGCCCTGCCGCTAAAGGCAATATAAAGGCGGGTGACGTTATTCTAAAATTCAACAATCAACCGGTTAAAGAAATGCGCAATTTGCCGAAAATTGTCGCCGAAACCGATATTGATAAGAAAGTTGACGTAGAGGTTTGGCGCGACGGTAAAAAAGAAACCACCCAAGTGAGTGTTGGTGAACTGGATGAAGAGCAAGTTGCTAACGTGAGTCGAAAAAATTTGGGCGAAGAGGGCGGCAAAGAGGAAGAGCTTAAAATTGCCTCTTTGGGTATCAGTGTTGGCCGGGTTACGGCAGGAATACGCAAGCGCTACAATTTGAAAAAGCAGGCCAAAGGTGTCGTCGTTGTCGGTGTCGAAAAAGAAGGCGCTGCGGCTGAAAAAGGCATCAAAGCTGGTGATGTCATCGTCGAGGTGAGCCAAAATGAAGTTAAATCGCCAAAGGAAGTGAAAAAATGGATCGACGAAGCCAAGTCATCCGGGCGGAAATCCGTTTTGCTGCTCATTGAAGGTCAGGCAGGACTTAGGTTCGTTGCATTGCGACTTAACAAAAAATAGTATCGATACAAATTGATTTAAAAAAGCGGTTCCTAGAGGTGCCGCTTTTTTTATGTGACTTATGGCAAAGTTCCGGGTTTAACTTAAGCGGCAAGCTTGCTACATATGCCTTCCCCTCTGGCTGTTCAAATTAGGAAAATACGTTGAGTGATCTTCAGAAAAAGCATCTGGTCTATCCATTTGCCGCCCTCCGCCCCGTTGCAGATTTGGCGCAAGAAGTTGTGGCGCCGCCCTATGATGTGGTGAACACCGAAGAAGCCCGTGCATTGGCACAAGAAAAGCCGTGGAGTTTTCTCCATATCTCCAAGCCTGAGATAGATTTGCCGGAAGGAACGGATGTCTATTCTGACGAGGTTTATGCCAAAGCCACGGAAAATATAAATCGTATGGTAAGTGAAGGTATTTTGCGGCGGGATGCGGACGACTATTACTATATCTATCGTGTGCAAATGGGGAACCATATTCAGACCGGCATTGTCGGTGCTGGCTCGGTTGAGGCTTACGAAGCCAATCTCATACGCCGCCATGAGTTTACCCGCCCCGATAAAGAAACTGATCGGGTGCGTCAAATCGATGCCGTCAATGCACAAACGGGTCCGGTTTTTACGACCCATAAGCCAGATTCTTTGCTCGAAGAAGTCATTCAGCGCACTGTAAAGGGCGCCGCTGACTACCATGTGATCGGCGAAGGAAAAGTTGAGCATACGCTTTGGGTGGTGACAGAGCCCGAGGATATTGCGAGCCTTACAGAAGGTTTTGATCGGCTCGGTGTAATTTATATCGCCGATGGCCACCATCGTTCTGCTGCTGCCTCTAGAGTGACCGCAGCCCGCAAAGAGGCCAACCCAAATCACAGCGGTGATGAACCGTACAACACCTTTTTAATCGTTAGTTTTCCAGAGGCAGAAGTTCAAATTCTTGATTACAATCGCGTCGTCAAAGATTTAAACGGGCTCACACCGGCTGAATTTCTTGAAAGCATTGGGGTTGGGTTTGAGGTGGCAGAAAAAAATGAAACTGCAAAACCATCGACGCGAAACAGCTTCGGTATGTATCTGGACGGCAAATGGTATGCGCTTTCGTTAAAGCAGCCTGCGCCGAGCGGTGGCTCGCCGGTTGATCAGTTGGATATCGCGATTTTGACATCTCGCCTGTTGGAACCGATATTGGCGATTGGTGATCCACGTATCGATCCGCGAATTGACTTTATCGGTGGTATTCGGGGTATGAGCGAGCTTGAAAAGCGTGTCGATAGCGGCGATTGGGCCGTTGCCTTCGCGCTTTTTCCGACCAGCATGGCAGATCTTATGTCGGTTGCTGATGCCGAGGAGGTTATGCCGCCAAAAAGCACCTGGTTCGAGCCCAAGCTCGCGGATGGCATGGTGTCTTTGGTTCTGGAATAATTAATCCATAATAATTTAAGGTTGTGGCCTGAGCTTCCTGATATAACGTCGTTAAACTATTAGAGCTTATGGGGGAATTAGAGCGGTTTAATGACTTTTACCTCAACCATTTTACGCAATATCAAAGTATTGACGGCGGCGCAGATCGTTGCCTCTATCGCCGGTCTTTTCTCCTCCGCGTTGCTGGCACGAGCATTGGGGACCGATGGCTTTGGCGTGCTTGGTTTTGGCACTGCATTTCTGGCATTGTTGGGCATTGTCGCGAGTTTGAGCATGGATATGGCCGGCGCACGGGCCATTGCCCGAGACCCCAATGAAGCAGGATCGATCACCAGTCCGATCATTGGCCTTCGATTGACGTTGTCTGTGGCTGCCTATGTTGCCTTTATCTTAATCGTCTTTTCGCTGGATCGAAACCAATCGGAAAAAACAGTTCTTCTTATTCAAGCTGGCGGCATTTTTGTGTCGGTCTTTGTGCTCGATTTTGTTTTTCAAGGTCTTGAGCGCATGGGCATCAACGGCCTTCGGCAAATTGCGACGGCGCTTTTGACGTTAATTTCAATAATTATATTTGTGCGTTCACCGGATGATCTGATGACAGCGGCTATTATTCCGGTCGTTGCGGGTGCAATCGCCGTCGGTTCTGTTTGGCTCTATGCCCGCCGAAATGTAAATGGTCTAGGCCTTTCCTTTGCCCCGGATAAGTGGCGTCACATATTGTCCGTTGCATTGCCGATGGCTGTCTCGGGGGTGATGCACACCATCATATTTAACACCGATGCCGTGATGCTGGGGTTGATGTCCACGAATGAACAAACCGGCCTCTATGTGAGCGCTTTTAAGATTGTTGGCCTGACGATGATTCCCGTGGGCCTGCTTGCTGCACCGTTTTTCCCAAGCCTATCAGCAGGGTGGGATGATCAGCAATTGCGCCAAGATCGTAGTAAGTCATTTGCGATATCAGTTCTCATTTTAAGTTTGCCATTGGTCATTTTTATCGCGTTATTTCCGGATCTGATCTTACGCATTCTATATGGCTCGGCGTTCTCGGAGGCCGGACCGACACTGCTTATATTGATGGCGAGCATGGTGATGATGCATCTTCGCATCGTCTACGGAAATCCATTGCTTGCCTGGAATGATGAGCGTTTTCATATGTACGCGACGTTGGCTGGGGCGATTCTCAACGTTATCCTCAATTTTATCTTTATTCCCAAATATGGCATTATCGGAGCAGCCTACGCCTCACTGATAAGCCAGTCTGTTATCACTCTTGGCGTGGCCTATAAATTTTATACTAAAACATCGACTTTTCACGCTGGCGTAATTTTCCGTGCCTGCCTTTGTATGGCTGCCGGTGTGGCAGGTGTTTGGGGCGTTTCTTTTGAACTTGGTCAAGCATCTGATATGGCCATTTCAGACAGCATCATTACGTTGGCCGTGAATGGAGCGATTTTTGGCGGCATCTTTCTGCTGGCAGTATTTGTGATATTCCGATCAAAATTGGGCCAAATATTAAATCCAGATCGCTAGCACATCAAATACGGTGTTTTTGCATACTATTTTACTCGATTTTTGTGTTTTAACGATTTCGGAGAATTAAACAGGCCATTTTCGACGAAAAATGTCCCTTTTAGCCACTAAACAGTTGATATTTGACGCTCTAATTAACAAATACTAATAGAAGACTGCGAAAGAGCTGATACAGGTTGGTTGATAAATCTTAGATGACCAAATTTTTACAGAATGCTGATAGGAAGAATTTATTTTCCTTCGAGAATATTGGCGATGAGTCTTAGTGTAGATGTGATTCGCGCTAAGATCAGTAGTGCCTATTTGCTGATGGTTTCTTTCTTATTGATATCCGCCCTTGGGGGATTGATCTATCGCAGTATTGATGTCGGGTGGCAGGCGATTCAACTGCCGACTTTAGCGACGATGGGGATTTGGTGGCTTATAGCGGTATTTCGCACTAAATTTTCTCATCAGGTCAGATCCTATACGACAATTGCCTGTCTCTTTGTTATTTCGACATTTGGGATATTTAATCTTGGTTTGCTCAGTATGGGCATTCCAGGATATATGGCTGTTTGCATTTTAGCCGCCATCTTCCTTGGTGTGGATAAAGCCATTTATGCCATCTGCATATGTATGCTCAGCATCATCGCAATTGGCTATGGCGTTTCCTCCGGCGATTTATTGATTTCAGTTGATGCCGCGGTTTTCAACACCAGCAAGGGCGCGTGGACAGCTACCTCAATTGTATTTTTTGTTACTATTGGTTCGTTAATTCTGTGTTTGGCTGGCCTCATGGGTGCGCTTATGACGCTCGTCGGTCGAGTTCAAGAGCAGGGCGCAGAATTAATGGTTTGTCACGACCACCTTGAAGAATTGGTGGCGGACCGAACTCTCGAACTGACCAAGGAAATTGAAGTTCGGGAAGAACGCGAAATAGCTCTTAAAATCAGCGAGGAAAGATTTAAGGGCTTTGCTGATGTAGCCGCTGATCGATATTGGGAATCGGACGCCAATCATAATATTATTTACGCACCCTCAGTTTCGAAGATAGTGCGCGAATTGAATGTGACAATATTAGGTAAATTGGCCTGAGAAACGGATTTGGCATTATCTGAGGAGGACAAAGTAGCCCTCAAAAATGCACTCGAAAGCAAAAAAGAGTTCAGAGATTTGAAAATCTGTTGGATATTGCCCAATGGAGAAAAATTTTATCGCCGCCTATCTGGAGCGCCGTTGAGAGATCATAGTGGTAAATTTTCTGGGTTTAGGGTGATCGGTATAGATGAAACCGCAGAAGTGGTTGCTCAAGGTGAAACTCGGTCAACTCAAATGCGCTTTTTCAATGCCTTGGACCAATTTGATATAGGTGTCGTTCTTTGGGATCCTGACGGTGTTCTTCAGTTTATGAATAAAGCGATAGAGAATCTGTATCCTCATTGGCAGGGTATTTTGGAAGTTGGTGTTACCTATCAGGAATTTTGTGAATTTCGCTGGGAGTATTTAAATAAGCTTGGCACTATGACGGAGGATAAAGCATCCTGGGTGGGGAAAGATGTGGCCAATTTAAGCGGGCTATCGACCACACAGATCGTGAAGCGACCAAATGGTAGAATCTCGAAAGCCTATCGCCGTAAGCTTGATGATGGATGGTTGATCGGAATTCATGTAGATGTATCGGCCGAAAGTTATACAGAATGGGAACTGGCTGAAGCTAAAAATAGAGCCGATGAAGCAGATTCTGCAAAATCAAAATTTATATCTTCAATTGGCTTTGAATTGAGAACACCGCTTAGCGCAATATTGGGTTTAAATAATATGGTGGCGCGCGATTTCGAAGATGGTTTGAAACACAAATATTCAAATTATCTGCAACAAATTAGAATGAGTGGCGAATCTTTGCTGGGTCTGATTGATGGCATCTTGGAGTTGTCCCAAGTTGAGTCTGGGCCAGTTGAACTCGATATCCAAAATTTTGATTTTTCTGATTTTCAAAGTAATAAAAAATTTGATATTGTTTGGGCTGAAGGATGCCTTCCCCATCAAAAAGCCCCTTTTCCTTTATTGGAACATATTTCAACCTTTGTGAAAGCAAAAGGGGTACTCGCTATTACAACTATAGA
>CAJXJM010000046.1 GCA_913054205.1 uncultured Rhodospirillaceae bacterium | reverse complement strand
CGCCGACTGGTATAGGACCTGTCGGCTTTCTTTTACGTGTCCTTCGAAATGATGGTGGACATCGACGGTAACGCCAGGATGACGCTTTCTGTGAGCCAATCGCGCTTCAAAAGGGTGCGATCCATTTTCAATTCTCAGATGATAAAGCTGAATTCCAAGACCATCCATGTGGGTTATGTCAATGAGCGACATTCCCATAGCCGGGAGCGAACTCTCATAGTTGGCAGGAGGGTTAAGGACCAGGAGCTCATCTTCATGGTGCTGGTGATCGTCTTCATGTTGGCTGAGTGGGTGATCTGTTGATGGCGTGTCAGTCGTGCAGCTTGAAAGAATGAATACGGCAAGAATTGCGAGCGGCACTATGAACCTGTGGCGTTTCGAACTAGACATTTTCATTCTTCATCGCTGGGTGAGCTTTAACTCGATCCGGCGGTTGCGGCGGTTGGCGATTTCATCATCGCGGGGGTCAATCGGTTGAAACTCGCCAAAGCCGGTTGCAGCCAAATTGGTTGGGGAGATGCCTTGATCCACCAGATATTTAACAACAGATATTGCGCGCGCTGTGGAAAGCTCCCAGTTTGATGGAAAGCGCGACGTCTGAATAGGAATTCGGTCGGTGTGACCATCGACCCGCAACACCCATGCGATCTTGGGAGGTATCTTCTTGATGATTTCTTTTAAGGTACCGGCCAGCTGCGTAATCTGATTTTTGCCTTCGTCGCCAAGATCGGCCGAACCTGTAGTAAAAAGCACCTCGGACTGAAAAACGAACCGATCGCCAACAATGCGAATGCCTTTTTGATTGCCGAGAACTTCGCGCAATTTGCCAAAAAATTCCGAACGATATCGAGACAGCTCCTGAACCTTACTGGCGAGAGCTGCGTTTAGGCGTTTGCCGAGATTGGCAATGCGGGTTCTTTGTTTTCTGGCGACCGCTTCTGAGGCATCCAGCGTTTCTGCAATTTGAGCAATTTGCTGACGGATGACGCGGAGTTGTTTATTCAATAAAGCGACTTCTGCCCGCGCAGTTTTTGAAAGTTTTTTCTCTGTGATGATGGTTTCATCTTTGGATGCTAGTTTGGTGAGTGAAGCTTTAACTTTGACTTCCAAATCTTCGCGGAGCGCTGTTAATTTCTCGATATCGTCTGTCAACGCGGCGATCTGGCTTAACTGCAGATTAATTTTTTTCTGATCGGTTTCAACACTCTTCATCGCCGACGCAAGGTTGGATTTTAAACTCATGGCTTGATTTTCCGCAGTTTCAGCCCGCAGCCTCAGCGCCTGAATTTGTAGCTTTTGATCATCTCTGAAAGAGACGGAAGTCGACAGCTCATCGGACAATTGCCCAATATCGGTGCGTAGCGTGGCATTGGCTTTGCGTTCTAGATTCAACAGATCAGCAAGTTCAGTGACCTGCCCGCGCAATCGATCGAGCGCCTGATCGCGCCCCGTGAGAGCCTCACTCAAAAAGAATTGAGCGATGACAAAGATCATCAACAGAAAAATGATAACCATCAACAACGTTGCCAGGGCATCGACAAAGCCCGGCCAAATATCGGTTCTATGTTGATTGCGACGGGAGAGCGCGGCCATCGCCGGGTGTCCTATCGTTTATTTTCTTGGGCAACCGCGATTGTGCGGGCCAGAAGTTTAATTTCACTGCGAACCTGTTGGACGACGTCATCCCGACCAGAGGCCAACTCTTCCAGCAAGCGCGCCATATAGACATCTATGTTGCGGATGTGGGTTTGTGTGGCTTCGTCCATACCGCTGCCGACCTGCGTTGTTGCCGTTGCCAAACGATCCAAAGTGGAGCGTAGATCGGTCTGACTTTCTGCGAGTTTGATCAATAAATTTTGCTCTGCCTGCATCTGATCGCCGAGGGTGCCAAGGCTTTCGGTAAGGCGTGTTAAATTGGTGTTGCTTTGAATATTGCTTTCGGCGCCGCGTGCCAATGTCCTTTGCAAGTTCTCAAGGCTTTCAGCAGTTTGCTCCAGCAGCGCCTGCACATAAGCGGGAACGGATTGGTCTCCTTCAATAGTTAGCGCCCCTGAAGACAGTCGGGTTAGGCTCGACAACCATTCTTCCAGGTCATTGTAAAAGCGGTTTTGAGACTGGCTGGCTTGCAGGTCCAAGAAGCCTAGGACAAGAGAGCCAGCGAGGCCAAACAAAGAAGAAGAAAACGCCGTTCCCATGCCGGACAGTGGCGCCGACAAACCGGATTTCAAATTTTCGAAAACGCCGACGAAGTCTCCGCCAGAGATTGATAAATTATCAATAACATTTTTGATCGATCCAACTGTTTCCAACAATCCCCAGAATGTTCCTAACAATCCTAAGAAGATCAACAGGCCAATGGTGTAGCGCGACAAATCCCGCGATTCATCCAAGCGTGACGCAATTCCATCAAGAAGCGAGCGCATCGAAAGTGTAGAGAGACTGAGGCTGTCTTGGCGTTCTCCTAACATCGTTGCCATGGAGGATAGCAATTTGGGCGGTTTAATCGACGATACGGCGCCGGATGATTTACGATAGCGCTCTATCCAAGCGACCTCAGGATACAGCATCAGCACTTGGCGAAAATTATAGAGAATGCCCAATACAAGCACGCCGACGATCAGGCCGTTCAAACCGACATTGGCGATAAATGCCTTTTGCAAGGCCGGGAGTAAAACGAAACAAACGCCAACAACAGCCAGCACGAACAATATCATGCGGATGACAAAACGTTGTGGTGAGGTCATGGCATTGCCCCTAATAAACGGTCGAGTTTGAATTGTTGAGAGGCATGCAGATCAAATTACTCCGACTATTCAATCGTTTGTTACTAATCGTTCGTTATTGGCCAACGACCTTTAAATCGACGCGATTTGGCGGGCCGGAGGGAACTTTATTGCCAAGTGCACGAACATCGATACGGGTACTGCGCACACCTTTTTTGATCAAATATGAGCGTACCGCCAAGGCACGTGATAGCGATAGCCGCCGGGCTTTACTGGCCGACAGATTAGCTTCGCCGGCATAGGCCAAAAGTTGCATTCTGGATTTTGGCTGGGCATTGAGTTTCGCCGCTAATTCATCCAACGCCTTGCGGGAATCACCGCTTAATTTGGGATCGCCTGGTTTGAATGTCAGATAAGCGCCACTTGCTGGGCTTGTTGGGCTGGGGCGCGACGCTGTCTGAGGTGCCTTTGGTGCCATTTTGGGTTTGGCCACGGGCGCAGGCGCTTTTACATTTGGCGGCGGCGGTGCAGCTTTAGGCATTGGAGCCGGTTTGGCCTTGGTGATTTTGACCGGTGGTTTAGGCGCAGCTTTCGGCGCCGGTGCTAATTTGGTTGCTGGTTTAGTCGTTTTAATGCTCGGCTTGGGCGGCGGCGCTTTTAAGGCAGCGACTTTTGGTGCACGCGATCTTGGTTTGGCCCTGGGTTTGGCCCTGGATTTTGCAACGCGCCGACGTTTGGAGGTTTTTGCTCTGCTTTTTCCGGGCCGCTTCAGTGTTACTTTGGGCAGGTCTCTATCCGCAAATGCACCGGCTACAGGCGGGCGTTTTACTAAAAGCCGTGATCTTGGCATTCTCGAAGGTGGATCAAGCAGGTCGCCGGTGAGGCTCGGCAGTGCAACAAAGCCGCCGGCAGGGGATGATCCGATGCCACTGTCCCCGAGGACGCTTAGATCAACTAAGACTTCGTTATTGGTATCCCATGGACGTAATTGCGCATGAGCCGAGCTTGCCAGACCGATCACAGCGATTACTGCAATTGCGACGATGGTAAGCCAATTGGCCGAATTATTTTGGTGCGACATGATGAGTTTCCCCCTTCACAAAGATTTGCGCGTTATTCGCCTCGGTTAAGTATTTTAAATACATTTTTCAAGGCAACTCCCTAATTCTCCCAACATACCCAAGCGACGCGATAGATACAACAGGCTAAACAAGACCTTAGCCTATTAGAATGACGCTTTTTCAGGGAGACCTAACTAAATTGAGGATGTGTCGAAAATATGGCCAAAAAGAGCCAAACCTGTGCCTTATTTTCCGGCTTTTCTAATAATTTGGCTGAGCTCTTGTTGCAGATTTGGATTAGAGGCAAGGATAGAGCCGGTTTTGAGCATGTTGTCGCGGCCATCAAGTTCGGAAATCATGCCGCCGGCCTCGCGTACAATAATGAGGCCCGCTGCAATGTCCCACGGCTTAAGACCGGTTTCCCAAAATCCATCGAATCGTCCGGCGGCGACATAGGCCAAATCGAGTGCGGCACTGCCGAAGCGGCGAATGCCGGCGGAAACGCTCATCACGGCTTCCATTTGTTTGAGGAAAAGCTCGTGATCGCCAGGCTCACCTCGGCCCATAAAAGGAATGCCGGTCGCGAAAATTGACTCGGCCATAATCGAGCGACCCGATACCCGCATCCGTCTGTCATTGAGCCAGGCACCGGCGCCTTTTTCGGCCCAGAACATTTGATCATTGATCGGCTCATAGATGACACCGGCAGTAATCTCGCCGTTTTCTTCGAGCGCAATTGAGATCGCAAAATGAGGGATGCCGTGAATAAAATTGGTCGTGCCGTCAATCGGATCAATCACCCAGCGCCGCGTTGGGTCTTCGCCGACGATCTCGCCGGCTTCTTCCATTAAAAAGCCAAAATCAGGCCGAGCATAGGATAACTGATCGCGGAGCATCTCTTCGGTGCGGATGTCAGCGGCGGTGACAAAATCAGCAGGGCCTTTGCTCGAGACCTGCAATTGATCAACTTCGCCGTAATCGCGTTTGAGTTTACCTGAGGCTTTCCGCGCCGCCTTGATCATGACGGTGATGTTGGCTGATTGAAGGGCGGCCATCTAGTCTTTGGCCCGCTCGACATAGCTGCCGTCTTCAGTGCTGACGACAACGCGGGTGCCGGTTTCAATATGCGGCGGCACGGTCGTGCGAATACCATTTTCCAAAAGCGCTGGCTTGGCGCTTGAGGCTGCGGTCTGTCCTTTAACAACGGCGTCGGCTTCAACCACTTCCAAGGTAACATGCGAGGGTAATTCGAGACCGATGCTTTCGCCTTCGTAGCTTTCGATCTTCACTTCCATACCATCTTGCAAATAAATTACCTGTTCTTCGCCGATAAGTTCCGCGCTCAGCGATATCTGATCGTAGGTTTCAATATCCATGAAGGTGTGCATGTCGCCTTCAGCATAGAGGTATTGAAACTGTTTTTGCTCAAGGCGCACCTGCTCGACAGATTCGGAAGCGCGGAAGCGCTCGTTGAGCTTGGTGCCGCTACGCAAGTCTTTCAATTCGACCTGCAAATAAGCACCGCCTTTACCTGGCTGCGTGTGCTGAATTTTAACAGCCCGCCACAAGCGGTCCTGATGTTCAATGACGTTACCCGGGCGGATAGAATTACCGTTGATTTTCATGACTTAAACCATCTTCGTTTTAGTGTTTTGTTTTGAAGGCGCGGAACCTATCAGGTTGCGAAGCGCCGGGCAATAACAATGGCAATGGGGAGGTTTAATTGGCCCGGGCTATCGCGCCATTAAACGCTTTCACCGCGGCGGCGGGGCCTTGGTCGTAATCCCAAACAGCAGAGACGACAGCCAGAAAATTTGCGCCGGCTTTGACCAGTTCGCCGCAATTTTTTTGGGTTATGCCACCAATGGCGACGCAGGGCACGGTGGTCATCATCGTCCACGCCTCTAAAATCTCAATTTCAGGATAAAATTTGGCGGCTTTGGTGGTGGTTGGGAAAAACGCGCCAAAGGCGACGTAGTCGGCACCTTTATCGGCAGCCTCAATCGCGAGATTGCGTAAATCGTGACAGGTGACGCCGACAATTGCCTCATCGCCAAGCGCTGCCCGGGCATCTGCATAGCTCGCATCGTGCTGGCCGATATGGACACCATCGCAACCGCTTTCCGCTGCCAAAACCGGATCATCGTTCATGATAAACGCGACGTCTCGCTCTTGGACGACCGGCGCCAGAATTTCGGCGGCGCGCAGGATGTCGTCTCGGCTTGCGTCTTTGAGGCGCAGTTGCACGCAAGCAACATCGCCGCCATCCAGCGCTGCCGCCAAATCGTCTTTAAAGATGTCAGGCACAATTTCAGGCGGCGTAATCAAATAAAGGCGGCAGGTTTCAGCTTGTTCTTTTTTTGGCATGTTTAATTCTCAATGTTTTGGACTTCGGATAGAAGCCAGTCTCTAAAGGCTGCCACTTCTGGGCGGTTTAACTTTTCTTCGAGCGCAACAATATGCCAGGCAAAATCCGTAGGCAAATCTAATTCAAAAGGCAGAGCCAGGCGACCGGCGGCAATATCATTCTCAACCAAGGCCCGGCGCGACAAGAGGATGCCCTGGCCCCCGATTGCAGCCAAAATCGCTACGGAAGAATCATCGAACGAAAGTCCACGTGTTGTATCGACGCCTTCAACTCCCACCGTTTGCAGCCATTCCTGCCATTCCGTGCCGGGCGCACTTTGTCCGCCGGTGACATGAATTAAGGCGTGATTTCGAAGATCCTCCGGCGATTTGATCTGGTTGGTGCCGTCGACAAAGATCGGGCTGCAAACGACGGCGAAAGACTCTTCCAGCAAAAGAGTTGAAGTGAGCCCGTCATATCGTCCACCACCAAACCGCACGGCGAGATCGACGCCGTCGGGTCCGAAATTGGCGAGGCCCAAACTTGCTGATATGCGAATATCGATATCCGGATACTTTGCCGTCCAATGTTCCAGGCGCGGCACCAGCCATTTAGCGGCGAAAGAAGGCGTGGCGCTGATCGTTATGTGGTTGTGGGCGCCGCTTTTCCGGACCAGTTGAACGGCTTCATCGAGACGCTCAAAACCTGCGCTGAGGCCTGGTAAAAGTTGCCTGCCTGCCTCGGTGAGGCTGACGGCACGGCCTTCTCGGTGAAAGAGCGGCGTCTGCAGAATATCTTCCAGCTTTTTGATCTGTTGGCTGATAGCCCCCGGTGTGACGTTCAATTCCTCAGCACCATTTTGAAAGCTCATATGACGCGCCGCGACCTCAAAAGCACGCAGGCCATTCAACGGGGGAAATGAATAGGGGGCTGACATGACATTAGTATATCTAAACTATCAATGAAGATAAAGTCGTTTTTTTATTTGTCTAAATAGCGGAATATCTACGTTATAAGATTAGTAAAACTTAAGAAAAAGAAAATGACCTATTCACAAAAAATCGCCGTTTTAGCTCAGACTCAAGATCATACTGCGGTTAACATTACCGATGCAGATGTTTATAAAGAATCATCAAGATACTACCTGAAACGCTTGATATCGTTCTTGCGCAAAAAAGTGGCGGCATTATTCGAAATCGAAGATAACAATCCTCACTACCGTGCATTTATGAAGCAAAATCGCTATTGGATCTCGCATCTCGAATAAGCCGAAGACAAATTGAATTTGCGTTTTTGGAAATTTGGCTTACATCATAGGCCAAACAGCAACCAAATTCAGGAACGACAATGATAAACATTCAACAATATGACCACTCAGGTATTCGCATCACTGACCGGGACCGGGCGTTAAAATTCTACGAAGCGCTCGGTTTTAAAGTTATTATCGAAGTGGATTTTGATGCGGTTATCGTCATAAAAAATGACAATGGCGTGGAAATTAATCTTGTGGTCAACGGTGTTGATCTCAATGACGGCAAAAATATCCTGATGGACGTGCCGGAGAAGCACACCGGTATTACTCATCTTGCTTTTCGCGTCGAATCCATCATTGAGACTTTAAAAACCCTTGAGGAGAACGATATCGCAATTTCTCAAGGCCCGGTGACATTCGGCGGCGACGGCCATGTATCGGTCTTCGTCCGCGATCCTGATCGCAACACCCTCGAATTCCGCGGCCGCATGGAAGACGAAGACAAAATCCCCGGCCTGACCTTCTACGATCCTGAAGGGTAAAACAGCCTCTGGTCCCTCCATAACCATCCTGAAGTTGAAAAAATTGGCTCAAAAGGATAGGTTTAGTTATGAATTTGATGAACTCAGAACTATATGATGCACTAGTGTCTGCAGGCGCACCGGAATCAAAGGCACGTGCTGCTGCTGTATCTATGGCAGATTATGATACAAGATTTGCCAAGATTGATGGAGGCCTTCTACTGCTCAAATGGATGGTTGGATTTAATTTGGCCTTTTCTGCGGCGATCGTCACAAAAATTTTTATCTAGATACAAAAAAACCGGGTTATCCAACCCGGGTTAATTTTTGAAAATTTCACACTTATATTAGATCGTCGCGCCAACAGCCAAAGTTGTGTCGACCATTCGATTTGAGAAGCCCCATTCGTTATCGTACCAACTCAGCACGCGCACAAAGTTGCCTTCAATCACTTGCGTTTCTGATAGATCAAATATCGAGCTATGCGGATTGTGATTAAAATCGACGGAGACCAGCGGCAAATCATTGGTGCCGAGTATACCTTTTAAGGATCCACTGGCCGCGGCTGCCTTAATCGCGTCATTAATTTCATCAACGCTGGTTTCTTTTCCAGGGGTAAAAGTAAAGTCGATCAAGGACACGTTCGAAGTAGGAACGCGCACCGATGTGCCGTCAAGCTTACCGTTCAATTCCGGCAAAACCAGACCAACAGCTTTGGCAGCACCGGTTGATGTTGGAATCATCGAGCCCGATGCAGTTCTGGCGCGATGGAGATCGCTGTGCAGCGTATCAACAGTGCGCTGATCGCCGGTAAAGGAGTGAATCGTCGTCATAAAGCCGCGCTCAATACCGACGGCATTGTTCAGTACGAAAGCCACAGGAGCCAAACAGTTTGTCGTGCAAGAGGCGTTCGAGATAACCGTATGGTCAGCGCTTATCTGATCAGAATTCACACCATAAACGACTGTAATGTCTGCGCCTGATGCCGGCGCCGAAATAATCACGCGCTTTGCGCCAGCGTCTAGGTGAGCGGAGGCTTTTTCTTTACTGGCGAAAAATCCCGTGCATTCCAGGGCGACATCTACTTCAAGTTCTTTCCAAGGCAAATTCGCCGGATCGCGCTCAGCGGTTACACGGACGGGGCCTTGGCCAGCGTCCATTGTGTCGCCGTCGACCTTAATGTCCTGCGGTAAAATACCGTGCGTCGAGTCAAATTTCAAAAGATGCGCATTAGATTCAGTTGGACCTAAATCATTAATACAAACCACTTCAATATTGTCATTGTTGGCTTCCAAAATTGCGCGATATACCAATCGGCCAATTCTGCCAAAGCCATTAATTGCTACCCGTAGGGCCATTCGTTCCTCCGTTTAAAAAATGCCACGATTATGCGGCGCACAATCCTAAGTTACACCGCTCACGTCAACCCCTCAAAATACATGTCTCCTATGTATCTAAGAGAGGAGATTTATTTCAGTAATCCCATGGTTGACGGAATCACAAACGAAGGCGTAATGTCTCGTCTTAATCGGGGAGTTTAAAAAGTCTTGGCAAACACTTCTACACAAAGCACTTCTTCTATTCAGGTGGCGAAAGCAAAACTTGATGCAGCTCTGACTAGATTGGAAAAATCGATTGAGTCCAAGACCGGTTCCGCTTCTGGAAACGGAGCGCTGGATAAAGAATTGGTGGCGGCAAAGGCGGAAATCTCTGAACTCAAAGAAAAAAATCAAATCGTTTCGACGCGCCTCTATGGTGCGATAGATCGCATGAAAGAAATTTTGGAAAGCTAATATGGCCCAAGTCACCGTCACTATTAATGGCAGAAAATATGAAATAGCCTGCGACGATGGGCAGGAAGCTCATTTGACGCGTTTGTCGCAATATGTCGACCGTCGGGTGGATGAATTGGTTGCAGCTGTCGGTCAAGTTGGAAACGCGCGCCTTTTGGTTATGACAAGTCTGTTGGTCGCCGATGAGCTTTCTGAGGTCTATACCGAACTTGATTCGTTTCGCAATGAAAAGCGGGCGCCGGCACAAAGTGCGCTGGGTGCCAGTGATCTCGAAAAAATGGCGACGCGCATCGAAAGCATTGCGGATAAGCTCGAAGCACACTAAATATAACTATGACGCTGCGGGGCCCGTCAAATGTGACAAATCTCCAGGGCCAACATTTACCAATCGGGAGCTGTCCCTGTTGTACCCCTGGGTACATTATACGGTGCCCACCTAGACCTACCGGCCTAGGAAGATTAGACGTTAACGACCCACGCGGCGTCACCTTCTCTTCGAAAGACCTGCCATTGGACAAAGAGCAAATTCGAGAACAGGCGCGATTGCGTCGCCGTGAGCTCGCTAAGACGGCGGGTCTTGGCTTTGGTAGCAAGCTTGTTGAGACTTTTTTTGAGAATTTTAATGTCTCATCGCATGACAGTGTCGCCGGTTATTGGCCGATTACCCGAGAAGCAAATGTGACGCCCTTGATCACTGCGCTACACGAAAAAGAATGCACCTGTCTTTTACCTGTTGTTGTTGCGCGCGATACCGCATTGGTTTTCAGACAATGGCAGCCGGGCGACGCGCTCGCGCCTTCTGAGTTGGATATCCCTGAGCCTAGCGCAGATAAACCGGAAGCCGTTCCGAACATTATT
>CAJXJM010000045.1 GCA_913054205.1 uncultured Rhodospirillaceae bacterium | reverse complement strand
GGTAGCGCACTTCGCTGGGGGTGAAGGGGTCGTAGGTTCGAATCCTATCGCTCCGACCAATAAAAGCAAGGGCTTAGCGGGTGTTCGCTAGGCCCTTCGTTTATTTACCTCACCGTATCCCCACTAACACAGCATTTAAATACCCGATTGCCTTGGCAAATATACGGCGTATTCGACGATTACTGAATTCAAAGGGTTCTCTGACTTCACCTAAGTAGGCCAGACCATCAATAAACGGATCAATCATAGGCTCCTCCTTGACGGTTGAGAGAAAACAATACCACTACCCTGGATCATCAAATTCGAGCACCTGCCATGCTCGCAGCTTGCTGTGCTAGGTTGTCAGCTCGCTCGTTACCAGGGTTTCCCATGTGGCTTCTCACCCACTGCCAATCAATGTCGCGACCTTTCGTAGCTACATCTAATAGATAATTTTCTCTGCTTTACCTTTCCGAGTTTGGCTGGGATATTGCGCCAAAATCAAATTAGCTAAATTTGGAAATATTAATGAGCCATACTGAAATTTGTAAACTGGTGGACGTACCGGACAATGACGCCAAAGGCATGGTGGCCGTCGTTGAGGGAAAACAACGTAATATCTTCGTTGCGCGCAAGGGCGATCAGGCTTTTGCCTATCTTAATTGGTGTCCGCACAATCAGGTCCTCATTGATCAAATTCCGAATAAATTCTTCAATGCCGACAAAAGCTACATACAATGCTCCAAACACGGTGCTTTGTTCCAAGTTGAGGATGGATTTTGCGTTGAAGGCCCTTGTGAAGGCGAGAGCTTAAAGTCCCTCACAACGCTCGTCGAGGACGGCGCCATTTATCTCGTAGACTAGAGTTTATCCGCGACCGCGATAGCTCGGAACGCCCTGATCCGGAATCCACAGGTTCTTAGGCGGCTCGCCCGTTTGATAAAAGACATCAATGGGCATTCCGCCGCGTGGGTACCAATATCCGCCAATGCGCAGCCAAACAGGCTTGATCTCATCGGCAATGCGCCGAGCTATCGAAACCGTGCAATCTTCATGAAAAGCACCATGGTTGCGAAAGGAGCCTAAATAGAGCTTTAGCGACTTGCTCTCAACAATCTCGGTATCCGGGACATAATCGATGACAAGATGGGCAAAATCGGGCTGGCCGGTGACAGGGCAAAGCGAGGTGAATTCTGGACAGGTAAAGCGGACCAAATAGGGCTCTTCCTGGCGGGGATTGACGACTTTCTCCAACTTTGCTTCGTCCGGATGGGCGGGCAGGCTGGTATGGGTGCCAAGTTGGTCTAAATCCTCGTAATCAGAAGGTGCCATAGTCTAGTTTTTCCTAAAATCGATCTTATATATCAACTATATATACAAGTTTTCCACTATCGAAACCATTGAAAATAAGAGATAATTCTAGCCATAAAGATCGAATTAGACAAAAAAAAGCCGGCGTTAGCCGGCTGAGTTGTGCTCTTGAGGGAACTTGAGATAAATTCATTGTTCAATGCATTCATCTTAAGTTTGTGTATGATGCCACAATAAATTGGATCGCCCTGTGATCCCCATCACTAAGACCTATTTATTTTGTGTTTATTTTAATTATTGAGGAATTGATGTGAGCGATAGCGATTTAGACGACTACAAACAATTACAAATCTAAAAACGCTTTCTAGGTGAAATAGAGCAAGGCATCCGCCTGGCGAACCGCGAGCTGATCCATAAGAAGATTCCCGGGCTCAATAAAGACACGATTTTGTCCTTTGCCGTTGCCGTAGGTAGATTGCGTGCCGCCTACCTGGAAATGGCGGTAAACATGTCTGTAAGTGAACACGGCGATCCACCTGACCAGGATTATATCGAGGAATTGCACCAAATACGGGCGATGTTCGAGGAGGCTCGGATTGGCTTCGACGCATTGCGGGATGCCATCGAAAAGGGCTATATCGACGTCGAAGACCTCAATTAAAGCAGAAAAATCTACAATAGTTGTTTTATTGCAGTATTTAATAACGATATAGCAATGAATTAAACTTGATCTAAAATCTTGCGACCGGATTCGGTCAGCTTGCACACCAGCCAATCTGGTTTAATCGGATTGTTAAACCAAGGTTCGACCCAGCCTTGTTTCAAGCAGCTGTTAACCGTCCGTGCACTTACCTTCTGACCTTCATCATCGAACAAAGGGAGTTTCCCGCCCGCTTGGGAGAGACCACGTTGGAGCCACTTGAATTGTGCCCCGGTTAGTTTGCCGGTATTATTACCGTCCATAGTTTGCGTCTGCACGTCCACAGCCTGCCCTCCGTTGAACGTTAGCGAAATTTAATTCATTTTAAATTAAAATGCTCAAAAAACCAAATCACTAATTTTCAGAGGCCGTCATTATGTCGACAAAGCTGCTTTACGCCACTGCGGAATCACAAGAGGAAGCAGAAAAAATTGCGACAATTTTGGTCGAAGAACGTCTTGTCGCCTGCGCCAATATCCTCGGACCATCGACATCCATTTATCGGTGGGAAGATAAAGTAACTAAGGAAAATGAGGTTGTCATAATTCTTAAAACAAAGGCTGATTTAGCTGAGCAGGCAATCGCCAGAATTGTCGAATTGCACAGCTATGAATGCCCCGCTGTGGTGGCTTTGGATATTGAAAAAGGCAACCCAGAATTCCTAATGTGGATTAATAAAAACACCTCATAAAACACTATAACTAAATACTTAATTACTACTCATAAGATATTACTTTAAGAGTTTACGTGGACTTTATAGCGATTGATGCCGCGGCTTGAGCGGCGATACCTTCACCTCTTCCGGTAAAGCCTAATTGCTCGGTTGTGGTACCCTTAATGTTTACTTGTTCAGCGGCAATATTAAGAATATCCGCGATGTTTGTTCGCATCTGATCTCGGTGTGGACCAATTTTCGGAAGCTCACAAATGACGGTCAAATCGATATTTTCGATGCGTCCGCCGCGATCCGAAATTTCCTTTCCAGCGCGCGATAAAAAAATGTCAGACGAGACATCTTTCCATTGCGGATCACTCGGCGGAAAAAATAATCCGATGTCGCCGGCACCAACTGCACCCAACAACGCATCGGTAATTGCGTGCATCGCAACGTCGGCATCCGAATGACCTTCGAGAGATTTGTCATGCGGTATTTTGACCCCGCACAAAATGACGGAGTCTCCATCTTCAAATTTGTGGACATCAAATCCAGTACCGACACGTGTCATTGATTTTTCTCCGATCGACTCTTTCGACAATAAATTTTCGCCACGCTCCATATCATCCATATTGGTTATTTTAAAATTGTCTTCATTGCCGGGTACAATTGAGACCTCAATTCCGCGGGCTTCAGCAATGGCAGCATCATCGGTTAGAGCTTGACCTAATAACGCCTGATGGGCCGATAATATCTTATTAAAAACAAAGGCTTGTGGGGTTTGGGCGCGCCACAAATTAGCACGATCCACAGTGTCTGTAATCACGTTGTTTTCACTGCGTTTAAGTGTATCAGCGACCGGAATCCCAGGAATTGCGCCGATTTTTCCGCCGTCTAGCTCGCCGAGTAACAGGTCAATTGTCGCGTGATCAACAAAAGGGCGCACAGAATCATGGATGAGCACATATTTAGGCGCTAATCCAGCCAGGCTTTCCAAACCAAAACGCACGGAATCCTGTCGTTCTGCACCGCCAAATACCGGCGGCAAAAGGTCCATTCCTTCGATTGAGTCGGCATAAAGCGCCTGATCATCCGGATGGATGACGACGAGAATCTCGGATACACGTCGGTGCGATTCTAGCGATTCAATCGAGCGAGCGAGGAGGGATTGTCCGCCTAAAGCCAAGTATTGCTTGGGTATTTCGCCGCCAAAACGATGCCCGCGCCCCGCAGAAACAACCAATGCCACACAATCAACGTCGCTATCTTGCGTGTTATCTTCCTGAGAATTCATCGTTTTTGTTTGTCCAACGTCATTTAGGCTAATATCAATAGGTTTAACGTGTTCGATAAAGTGAATATCGGTAAAACTGAAACCAAGCTAGAATAGAATCCAAAATTTGCAAGTAATTTACGATTGGTTATAACGGGTTATGGAATTAACGATACTTAAAGTGACTGCGCTTCTTGCCTTGGTGCCGGCCTCGTTGCTGACGTTTCGGCGGGTACCTCAGCGCGATATTGTCTATTGGTCTACGCTCGCAGTCGCATTATGCGGCACTTTGGCTTGGGTTTGGGTACGTCAATCAGCAGGCTGGCAAACCGGTTTATCAACGGCGCTTTGGCTGACGGTAGTTTCTTGTCTCATACTCTACACCGGCATCGCCTATTTTTCCGAGGACGGTTGGCGTTTAACGGCCATTTTGCTGCCATATCTCCTGATTATTGGTGTTCTTGCGACAATTTGGAGCCAAGTTCCAGAAAAGACTTTGGTCGGTAATGCGCCGCTCGCCTGGATCGGTACTCATATTGCGGTTTCTGTCGCAACTTACGCCTTAATTACTTTGGCCGCCGTTGCTGCGCTTGCAGCAACGTTGCAGGAACGCGCCATTAAATCCAAGAAAAGGACGCGGTTATCACGCCTTTTACCCTCCATTGCCGGAAGTGAAGGGCTTTTAGTGCGGCTTTTGGTTGCGAGTGAGATTATTTTGGCGATCGGACTGATTACGGGGATGGCGACGCTCTACACAACAACCGGCCAATTTTTGACGTTTGATCACAAAACCACGCTCACTTTGATCGTCTTTGTCATCGTTGGTTTTATCCTTTTTGAACATTTTAGGACAGGCATTAGAGGACGTGCGGCAACTCGAATTGTCTTATTGGCCTATTTGCTGTTAACCCTCGGCTATCCCGGCGTAAAGTTTGTGACCGATATTCTGCTCTCTTAATGAGCAGAATTATCAGAATCCCCTGCATTTAACATTGCTTTTCAACTTATTTTGCCTAATAAGTATGCAAAATTTTGGGAGTAGTCGTATGCCTATTAAAATTGGTCCCATAGAGCTCGAAAATAACGTGATATTAGCCCCGATGTCGGGTGTCTCTGACATGCCGTATCGCAGGCTGGCTAAGCGTTATGGCGCCGGATTGGTAATTTCTGAGATGATCGCCAGCCAGGCGATGATATACGCCAATCGTAAAACCATGAAAATGGCCAGCAATTGCGCTGAAGAGTTTCCAATGGCTGTGCAATTGGCCGGCTGTCAACCAGAGCTCATGGCCGAAGCCGCGCGCCTGAATGTGGATCGAGGCGCTGCACTCATCGACATCAATATGGGCTGTCCGGTTAAAAAAGTAACCAACGGGCATGCCGGTTCCGCGCTCATGCGAGATGAAAAGCTGGCGGGTAGAATTATCGAGGCCGTTGTTAAAGCCGTTGATTTACCGGTGACGCTAAAAATGCGGACAGGCTGGGATGACGACAGTCGCAACGCGCCGAGCCTCGCTAAAATTGCGGAAGATGCAGGCATTCAGATGCTCACTGTGCACGGTCGAACGCGCTGCCAGCTCTATAACGGCAAAGCAGATTGGCGATTTATCCGCAAAGTTAAACAAGCCGTGTCCATTCCGGTTATCGGAAATGGTGATGTTATCGAAGTTGAAGATGCGGCAGCGTTGCTGGAGCAGTCCGGCGCTGATGGCGTCATGGTCGGGCGCGGAACTTATGGGCGGCCGTGGTTCATCGGACAAGTAGATCACTATCTTAAAACTGGAGAGCATTTGCTCGATCCGGAAATCTCAGAGCAATATGAGATTGTGCAAGGCCATTATGATGAACTGCTCACGCATTATGGCGAGGAGCGGGGACTTCGAATCGCTCGCAAGCATATTGGCTGGTACAGCAAGGGACTGCCAGGATCGGCTGAATTCAGGGGATTATTTAACAATATAGATTCCGTTGATAGGGCCAAGGCCGCCCTCGAAAATTTCTATCTTCCTTTGTTCACCCAACAGGCCGCTTAAAAGAGACATTATAATGCCCCTCAATGGAGAAGTTCTCGACGTCAACACTGAGAACGTTTTAAACGCTCTTGATTCGACCGTTGTCGTTATCGATGACGGCGGAAATATTGCCTATTTAAACAGCGCCGGCGAGCAATTTTTCGGCGGCAGCCTGGTTCAATTACGGGGTCATCCCATCGGTGATCTGCTGCCCTCAGACAGCCCCTTGCTGACACTCGTTCGCCAAGTTCAAAACACCGGAAGCGGTGTTTCAGATTATGGGTTAACTCTGGATACACCACGCATCGCCAAGCAACTCGTCAATGTTCAAGTGACGCCACTTGTTGATAATCCAGGTTTTGCCATATTGAGTATATTTGAGCGATCTATTGCCGATAAAATCGACCGTCAGCTCACGCACCGCAATGCCGCCCGTTCAATAACGGCAATGGCAGCAATGCTTGCCCATGAAGTTAAAAACCCGCTTTCCGGTATTCGCGGTGCAGCGCAGCTTTTGGAGCAGGGCGTTAATGCCGAAGACCAGCAACTCACGCGTTTGATCTGTGATGAAACTGATAGAATCTGTGCGCTCGTCGATAGAATGGAAGTGTTTTCTGATCAGCGTCCCTTGGAACGTTCGCCGGTAAATGCGCACAAAGTTTTGGAAAGAGTGCGCCAAATTGCGCAAAACGGCTTTGCCCGCTCGATAAGAATTTCTGAAAGCTATGATCCTTCCTTGCCGCATATTGATGGCAATCATGACCAGCTGGTCCAAATTTTCTTAAATTTGGTAAAAAATGCCGCCGAAGCAGTTGACCCATCCAACGGCGAAATAGTCTTGAAAACAGCTTATCAGCATAGTGTGCGTTTCGCCGTTCCCGGCAGTAATTCTCGGACTCATTTGCCACTGGTCATTAGCGTTCAGGATAATGGCGACGGCATACCGGCCGATCTCCAGGATCATTTGTTCGAAGCCTTTGTCACCTCGAAGCCCAAAGGATCAGGGCTCGGCCTGGCATTGGTTGCCAAGATGATCGATGACCACGGCGGCGTTATCGAGTTTGACAGTCAGCCTGGGAAAACAATTTTTCGCGTCATTCTTCCGATGTCGACTGAAGTACCGGAATAGGCATGAGCTATAAATTTGGGAGTAGAGTTTTTGACTAACGCAACAATATTGATCGCTGATGATGATGCCGCCATTCGGACGGTTCTCAATCAGGCTTTGGGCCGCGCGGGCTACGATGTACGAACCACCAGTAATGCAGCAACATTGTGGAAATGGGTGAGCGACGGCGAAGGAAATCTCGTTATCACGGATGTCGTCATGCCCGATGAAAATGGCCTAGATCTGTTGCCGCGCATCAAAAAAATTCGCCCTGAACTCAAAGTGATCGTTATGAGTGCCCAAAATACATTAATGACGGCGGTCAATGCGACACAGCGGGGCGCTTTTGAATATCTGCCAAAACCATTTGATTTAAACGAACTGGTCAACGTTGTAGAGCGTGCTCTCCAAGCTGCCCAGAGCACCTCCGGTCGGGCGAGGCCAGAGGATGATAATGGCGAAATTCTGCCTTTAATTGGGCGTTCCGCTGCCATGCAAGAAGTCTACCGGACTCTGGCACGTTTGATGGCAACTGATTTGACCGTTTTGATCACCGGCGATTCAGGCACGGGTAAAGAACTGGCCGCCAGGGCACTACATGATTACGGAACTCGTAAAAACTTCTCCTTTGTCGCTATCAATATGGCTGCCATTCCGCGTGAATTAATTGAAAGCGAATTATTTGGCCACGAAAAAGGCTCGTTCACCGGTGCCACCAGCCGCTCAATGGGGCGCTTTCAACAGGCCGAAGGCGGGACTTTATTTCTTGATGAAATTGGAGATATGCCGGCGGAAGCTCAGACCCGGCTACTTCGTGTGTTGCAAGAAGGTGAATATACATCGGTTGGCGGCAAAACACCGATTAGAAGTGATGTTCGGATTGTTGCCGCAACGCACCACGATTTAACCCAGCTGATCCGCCAAGGCTTGTTTCGCGAAGACCTATATTATCGTTTGAATGTCGTACCGATCCGCATGCCGCCTTTGCGTGAACGCCGCGACGACATACCGGAACTCGTGAAACACTTTCTGGCGCAATCCGCAGAAGAAGGTCTGCCTTGGAAAATTGTAGACCCTCAGGCTATGGAAAGATTGCAAGCCTATCACTGGCCCGGAAATGTGCGTGAGCTTGAAAACGTCGTCCGGCGTTTGGCGGCACTTTATTCACAAGAAACAATTGGAATTGAAGTCATTGAGGCTGAACTTTCTGAAGCGTCTCCTGCGATTAGCGAAGAGCGGAAAAGTGATGGCATTGGGGAAGCGGTTGAGAGTCACCTGAAAGATTATTTTTCTGCCCACGGCGCGGAATTGCCACCGTCCGGACTTTACGACCGAATATTGAAAGAGGTGGAACGTCCATTGATAGCGCTAACCTTGGGGGCGACACGAGGAAATCAGCTGAAAGCCGCAGATTTATTGGGCTTAAACCGCAATACATTGCGCAAGAAAATCCGTGAGTTAAATATACCAATAACCAGAACGCCTAAATAGGTTATTAGGGTTCGATGTTGTAAAATGCGAAATGGGTCATCTAAGGAATTGAGCCGGATGAGCGAACAAACAGCCAATATTGGGACGAATGGTGGATTCCAAGCGGTACGCGGCTTGGTGAAACGCCTTCGTGTGACCAGAATTTTGGCTGTTATCGTCGCGGTTGCGCTTGGCGTTTCCAGCCTTGCCACAATCGCCGTTTTGGCAGACTTCTCGCCTCTCGATTCAAACCTCACGACTGTCATTGCGTTACTCAACCTTGATTTGATTTTGGCTCTCTCCTTGGGCGCTATATTAGCCCGCCGTTTGGTGCGTGCGTGGATTACCAAAAAATATGGCTCCGCCGGCTCCCGTCTACACATTAAAATGGTCGTCTCTTTTGGTCTTGTCGCCATTATCCCGGCGCTACTCGTAGTCGCATTTTTAGGATTGTTTCTTAATTTTGGAATGGAGACCTGGTTTAGCGAACGCGTCAGAACCGCTGTAAATGCGTCCAGCGTGGTGGCACAATCCTATTTACGAGAGCACCAGCAAAACATTCGTGGCATTGCACTCGCCATGGCAAATGACCTAAACCGCGCCGCGCCGAGATTACGTCAAAACCCGAGACTTTTTGCCAATGTTGTCTCAACGCTTTCCGACGTGCGGGATTTGTCAGAAGCCGTCGTCGTTAATAGTAGTGGCGCGACGTTAGCGCGTTCAAGATTGAGTTTCTCTCTCGGCTTTAATTTCTCCTCTGATGATTTGCTGAGGGGCGTGTTAAACAGCCGCCCAGGAGAAGTGTTTATTATAAAGAATCGTAACGAAAACACGGTCCGCGCCGGTGTGAAGCTCGAAGCATTTGTTGATTCATATCTGTTGGTCGGAAAGTTTGTCGATGCGCAAGTTTTGGAACATATTTCACAAACGACAGGGGCCGCTAACCAATATGCGCTGCTCGAAAAAAATCGCGATAGTTTACAAATCAAATTCCTTTTCGTTTTTGCGCTCGTCGCATTCTTGTTGGTGCTGGCGGCGATTTGGATTGGCTGGACGATAGCTTCGACAATCTCAACACCGATTGGAGAATTGATTGATGCAGCCGATCAAGTACGGCAGGGCAATTTATCGGCCCGCGTGAATATTGAAAGAACGAAGGATCGAGATGAAGTTGGAAAGCTCAGCCGTTCCTTCAACCGAATGACGGAGCAGCTTGAAAGCCAACAGCGGGGCTTGATCGAAGCAAACAGACAATTGGACGAACGCCGCCGCTTTACGGAAGTGGTGTTGTCCGGCGTTTCAGCAGGCGTCATTGGTTTAGACCGAGAAGGGCGCATTCATCTACCAAATCGCTCAGCTTCAGAACTTCTATCAACCGATTTGGAGCTGCACAACGAAGAACCCCTCGGACAGTGCATACCTGAAATGGCAGGATTGCTGGACCAGGTGAAATCCAATCCAAATCGCACTGCACAAGGTGAAATAAAGATTTCGCGCGATGGCCGTCTGCGCACCTTGATTGTTTCGGTCGCTGCTGAAAAAATTGCCCAGGAAATCATCGGTTACGTAGTGACTTTTGACGACGTCTCTGAATTATTATCAGCTCAACGCAAGGCCGCATGGGCAGATGTAGCGCGCCGTATTGCGCATGAAATCAAAAACCCACTGACGCCCATACAGCTTTCCGCTGAACGGTTAAGACGTAAATACCAAGATGAAATTACGTCAGATAAAGAGACCTTCTTTATGTGCACAGATACCATTGTGCGCCAAGTTGAAGATATCGGACGTATGGTCGATGAGTTTTCTTCCTTCGCCCGCATGCCCCAACCAGAGCTTAAAGAAGTTAATCTCAGCGAGCTTTGCAAGCAAAGTATATTCCTGGAAAAAAATCGTTTCCCCGGCATCAATTACGAGATGATAACGCCGGATGAGCCCGTCATGCTGACTTGTGATCGCCAGCAAATCAGCCGTTCTTTAACGAATATTTTGAAAAATGCAGCTGAATCTATTACTGCTGAAACAGATGAAAAAAATAACGTCACTGGTCGCATCAATTTAATACTTGATGACAAAGAAAACCAAATTGAAGTTAGCATTATGGATACTGGTAAAGGCTTCCAAGAAGAATTACTCGACAGAATTACAGAACCTTATGTCACAACCCGTGATCGCGGCGCTGGATTGGGACTAGCAATTGCGACAAAAATAATGGAAGATCATGACGGTGAGATTCTACTTCGTAATCTTGATGGCGGTGGGGCTAAAGTC
>CAJXJM010000044.1 GCA_913054205.1 uncultured Rhodospirillaceae bacterium | reverse complement strand
AAGTGCATTAGAAAATCCTGGCCGATAAAGTTAAGCGTGCCGACTCGAATTTGAATTTCCATCTCGCGATCTTCGCTGCCATCAAATTGTTCGGGCTTGAGAAAATTGAAGAATTAAACTGTGTAGGTGATGCGCTTTTGCAAATCGGCAAAACTTTTTTCGTCATCCTCAAATTCCGGGATGTCTATGTCACAGAGTTTCGCCGCCGCTTGCGCCGAGTGAAAGGTTGCACGCTGCACCTGTTGTGTAAAGGTGAACATATCAGGTGCCAATCGCCTTTCCAGAAACTCGCCCACATTGATGGCATTGTCGGCGCAATGAGCTTCGGCCTTTTCCAGAACGGCTGACAGGGAAGCTAGAGTTTGTTTGAATAGCGGTATTGATACCCGGTGCATTGATAGCGGCATGTTATTCCTCCCGTTCACATTCATTTTGTGAGATTTTAGTTTTGCAGCTTTCACCTAACATCTCAAACGGGAAGTGTTATTCATCATTTATTACAGCGATGCCTTGGATTTCAACCATCATTGCCGGCTGGGCAAAACCATCAACGGTGATCATGGCGCTGGCCGGGAAGTCCTCAAAATATTGCTTTCGAATTTCGATGAATTGATCTCCATAGCGGGAATCAATGAGAAACACCGTCATGGTGACGAGATCCGTTAAGGTGCCGCCGGCCTCTTCGAGTGTCGCCGCCATATTCTTGAAGGATTGGTGGGCCTGCGCATCGAAATCCCCCGCTAATGATCTGCCCTCATCATCTGTTGGTGCTCCATGCCCGGCAACCCAAATGGTCGTGCCGCCGGTGGTGATAACTGCGGGGGAGAAAGCTCGATTTTTCTTTTGCCAAGTACCTTCAAGGTAGCGTCGCGGCATTCGCTGTCCTTCGTTCTACAAATAAATATCGTCGAGCGTGACACTTTCGGAAAGCTCGACTTCGACAGATTTTGCGGCGTGGCCGTCTGCGGAAATTTCAATTTTATAGCTGCCGCTATCTTCGTCCAACTTGTCAAATTTAAAATCTCCGAAAATATCAGATGTAGCTTCGGCGACAATTTCTGAGCCTTTGAGCAGTTTAACACGCGCATCCTGCACGCAATCGTCTACACCGTCTTTTGTTGTGGCAACACTACCGCCAATAAAACATTTATTATAGCGATATAGATTTTTGTAATAGACCCGCGGCTTGGTGCCGAGTTCTGGATGCAATACTTCAAGCCCCTCTTCTTCGACAATTTTTGCCATTTCCGCATCGTCAACTTTCTTTGCGATAATCGCTTCTGTCGCGCAAACTGAGGCGGCGCGGGGCTGCTTCCAACCGTCATCGAGCAAATGCGCATCAAATATCCAATGTTGCGGCAGTTGGAGGTCTTCGTTCCACCAAATTGCACCATAGGGGCAGCTTTCGACCAAATGTTTTTGGCCTTTGGCTTTTTCCGGATCGATGATGACAATACCATCGGCGCGTTTTGAGATTGCGTCGTTTTCAGCAGCTTTAATGCAGGGTGCGTCGTCGCAGTGCTGGCACATCACCGGCATGTAGGCGACATCGATCATTGGCGCCTGGCCGCGTTCTTTTCGCATGATCTCGATCCAACGCGCGCCATGTTTCGGCATTTCCTCGGCATAGCCGGGGAACGTGTTGTCGACATGTTCGTCTTGGCAGGCGAGCACGCACATATTGCAATTGGTGCAATTTTCAATATCGATGATAAGGTTCCATTTAGACATGTTTTTTACTCCGCCGGAACGGATTCTTTTTCCGTCACTTTGTCTGGTGTGTTATCTGGTTTTTCGGCCGCACCGGTATTAACGACATGTTCGGCTTTGCCATCCCAAAGCTCAATTTCGACCAGGGCTGTTGAGCTGCCCATCGAGTGGCCTTTTTTAATCTGGGATTTTTTAGGTGTCAACAGATTTAGAATGCCGCCGCGGTCAACCGAATTGCCAGGCTCACCGAGTGGATCATAGGTTGCGCAAGATTCGTAGCCATGGGTTGAGCCGCGTGGCAATCGTTGGGTCACAAGGGCGGCACAAACAACGCCGCCTTGATCATTATGAACCTTCACCAGATCGTGCATTTTAATGCCGCGTTCTGCTGCGTCATCGGCATTGATCCGAATGATCCAGTAGTAATAGCCGTCCACTTCAACACGGTGATCTTTAATATTGTTGATAAAGCTGTCTTTGCCATCACCTTGCGTATGGAAGGAGAAGCGTGGATGCGGTGTCAGCATGCGGAGCGGATATTTAGCTTCGCGTTCAGGTTCAAACGGCGGGATATATTTTACCACAGGAGGCCGCTCGGGGTCTTCGGCATCAAAGCGTTTCAGGCTCATCGCTTCAAATTCTATCTTACCTGATTGGGTTTGGATGCCTTCGAGATAGCCATCTTTGTAATCAGAGGGCAGGGGCATCGGTTCCGGCACATCTTTTTTGCGGCCTTCGTAGAACCAGTTCCAGGAAACCGGGTCACGCAGTTCTTCTTTCTCCGGCGGGATGACGACATAGCCTTTGCGGATGAACTTTTTCCATGAAATGATTTGCGGCAGATCTGAGGCGTCGAAAATGCGTTTGGCCCAATCAAGTTCGGAAATACCTTCGGTGAAGTAGGCGCTGAGACCAAGACGTTCGCATATCATCGAGAAAATAGTGTAGTCGGATTTAGACTCGCCCATCGGCTTGATCGCCTGATGCTGGAAGATAGCAACCCGGTTGTTGAGCTGGGTCTGGCCATGATGGGCATACCCGCCAAGCGCCGCCCATTCACTGATATCAGGGCGCTCGAAATTGGTGCAGGCCGGCAAAATGATGTCGGCAAATTTTGCTTCGCCCTCATGCCAAACAGACTGGCTGACGACGAATTCAAGATTATCCGAACGATACATTTTCACATGGCGATTGGAATCGGGCATGGTGCTGATGATCGAGCCGCCAATTTTATAGAGCATCTTCACCGGTGAATAGCCGGGTTTCGGATAGGTGATTTTATTAAATTGCGCTTCGATGCTTTTGCCGTCCCACGCATAGCCTTCGGCTTTGCCTTCCATAATGGCTTCGGGTAACCAAAGCCGTGGGATGACTTGCTCGACAGTGTTTAAGCTTTGCAGTTGCGGCATCCGCTGATAAAGCGAAACCGACATTGCGGTGTGGTGAAGATCGCCTGACATGCCGCCTTCCGCATAGCCTGGGAAATAGAAAGTGGTGTCGACAGGGGTGCCCCATTGCAGATTGCCCATATTGACGCCGGGCTTACCAAGGCCCTGCATTGCCATCAGGCAGACGAGGGAGCGTGCCCATTGAATACCGGTCGCATTTCGGCAGGCACCGCCATGGCCGTTACCCCAGCCACCAGCGGCCAAATAGACTTTGCGGTTGCCCCATTTGCGGGCCAAGGCGCGGATGTCTTTGGCTTTAAGATTGGTTTCAGCCGCCGCCCATTCTGGTGTTTTTGGCACACCGTCATCTTCGCCCATAACATAGGCTTTCCATTTATCAAAGCCGGTTGTGCGTTTTGCAACAAAGTCTTTGTCATAAAGGCCTTCTTCAATCCAGACATTGGCGATCGCCATTGAAAGAGCGGGTGAAGAGGTCGGCTTCGGTGCCAGCCATTTGCCGCCGAGGAACTGCGCCGTGTCGTTGTAATAAGGATCAATATGGACAATATCGATGTCGAGTTCTTTGAGCCATTTACGGCGCACTGTGCCTTCAAGCGAGCCATAAGCGCCACTGGTGCCTTCAGGATTACTGGCCCAGAAGACCACCATCTCTGCCTCTTTGAGCAAATCTTCGACGGTGCCATAGGTTTCCGACTGGCCAACCCGCAGAGAGCCACCCCAATGGTGGGACGCGCCCCAATACCAACCTTCCCAGCTGTCCGGGTTGTGAAGGACGCGGGTCATGCCAACTGCATTGATGAATTTAAAATCCGCGCTCAAATAATAGCCAACATTGCCCCACATGTGATGCGAGCCATGGGAGTTGGCGATCGCGCCGGGCCCGTGTTCCTTTTTAATCCGCTTGATCTCACCAGCGACGATATCCAGCGCTTCGTCCCAGCTAATGCGTTCATAGCCGGAAGTGCCGCGATTTTGCGGGTTGCGCTCGCCATTGGGATCGAAATCGACGCGCTTCATTGGGTAGAGCAGACGGTCCGGCGAGTTGAGCATGCTTTTCCAGTTCATGCCATGCGGTGCCAAAGTTGTTTTGCGCGGTGGCTTGAAGGTTTTACCGCGGGCTTTGATCGTGTAGGTGTCGGGATCGCTATCGTCGAATTCAATTGGCGTTATGCGGATAAGCTTGTTGTCTTTGACATAGAGAAAAACCGGCCCGCCATTGGTCATGTTGGTGAATCGGGTAACGCCGCCGCCCATATCGACGCCGTATTTCCAGCCGACTGTTTGGGTCTGCATAATTGTCTGAGTGAACCACAAGGCGAGATCATCCGGGCCTTCTAAGCTCAACAGGAAGTCCTTCATCGCATTGATTTGCTCAAGCTGATCAATCGGCGGCATCAGAAGCCGCGCCGCTATATCAGCGGTCTTGAACGTCAGTACGATTTCGGCATCTTGTTTGACGCCACTGCCGGAAGACACTTTGCCGTCTTTAAAGGTAAACCACCGACCAACAGAATCGTCTTTGGTTTTCATTTGTGCGGTGAAGTTTTTCTCTTTCAGACGATCCCGAAAGGCCTGATACCGCAATGCCTGCATCCATAGCAAGAGTCGCAAGCCAAACAGCATGAGTGAGAACTTCAAAGCGCCCATAATCGTATTCTCCGGTGAACTAGTGATGATGACCCTACCTCGCGGTAACGCCCCGTCACGTATAATATTTGATCTGATCTAATTGTAATCGGCAATTTGCAGATGTAAACAAAAATCTCATATTATGGGATTTTGTTCATTCTGCGGAATTTCACTCAAGCGCGCTGTTTTTCGAGAAGACCAAGGGAGAACGACATGATTGGTGGCACCAGCGCTAGCGTAAGAATGGCCGAAAGCGACAATCCACCAAGCACGACCGAGCCGAGCCCTCGGTAGAGCTCAGAGCCTGCTCCCGGGAACACCACCAGCGGTAACATGCCGAAGATTGACGTCAGCGTAGACATGAAGATCGGGCGTACCCGATTGCGGGTTGCTTCCTGGATCGCGTCACCGGCTGCCATGTTTTCAACCCGAATATGATGCAGCGTTTGATGCACCAGCAGAATAGCGTTATTCACGACGATACCGATTAGAATAATAAAGCCCATCATGGTCAGCATATCGAGCGACTGATTGACAAACATGTTGAGGATAGCCAGACCCATCAAACCACCGGCTGCGGCGACTGGCACCGAGAGCATGACGATAAATGGATAAATAAAACTTTCGAACAATACCGCCATGACAAGATAAACAATGACGATTGCCAGGATGATATCGAACAGTATTTCATTCCAGGTTTCTTCGAGTTTATCCGCACTGCCGGATATTTGAATGCGCACGCCGCTTGGTAGGCCGCGTTCAATCATCGGGCCAACGACTTTATCGCGGATGATATCGATCGCCTCTTCGAGCGGCATGTCCTCGCGTGGACTGACCTGCAAGGTGACAGTTCTAAATCGATTGATCCTTCTGATTTGTGTCGGGCCGGAGGTAACTTCGATATCACTTAAACTTTCAATCGGCACAATGCGGCCATCCCGCGTCACCATGGGCAAATTGTATATCGACTGAATATGCTCTTCCTCTGGCTCCGGCCCTTTGAGAGTTAAATCAATGCGCTTACCTTCAAATGTCACTTCGGCAATGCGTATACCGTCATTAAAGGCATCCAGTGTCTGACCGAGTTCAAAGGTAGAAACGCCATTATCCGCTAATTTTAGGCGATTTGGCGTTACGCGAATTTCAGGTTCACCCAAGGACAGTGCCGGGCGTGGCCTGATCCGATTTCCTTCCCGAGGTGAAAAACGCGCGAGCAATCGGAAGAAAACCGTTTGCGCCGTGCGGTAGTTTTGCGCGAGGTCCGGGCCCAAAACATCAACATTGATGGCGCGCCCTGATCCAATAGAACGTCCCCACAGCGACGGTTGAAAGACAAAAGCAAAAACGCCAGGTTCTTCCCGAGCAGGGGTTTGTAAAATTGGAATGAGCTCATGGGCTCTTTCAGGTTCGACATGGGTCGCGGCGATGAAGGCCCGTCCATTGAGAGCAATCGTGACAAAACGATCAATTTTCTTTTCAACATCGCCCGCGACTTTTTTAACGGCTTTCTCACCGCGATCAACTGTGTCGCTCCACAAGGATCTGGTTTTTTCCTCCACCCGGGTCAAAATATCGTAGACCGTATCCAAATTGTATCCTGCCGGCGGCTGTACAAATCCGATGACAAAGTTCCGGTTGCCGGTCGGCAGATAATCCAGTTTCGGCATTGCTGACCAGGCAAACACGCTGGCGCCAATTGTCACCGCGCAGACGACGCCAAGCGCTTGAACTTTACGGCGAACGACATATCCCGCAAATCCCACCCAAAACTTGGTGAAGCCTGTGGCAAAATTATCGATGCCCGGCAGGCGCATCATCTTATTCTCATCAAAAGTCGCGGTGCGGAAAACATAGTTGGCTAGTGCTGGAATCAGAGTCACTGACACCACAAGAGAGAGCAGCACGGAAACAGAAATTGCGACACCAATATCGCGGAACAATTGTCCAGCCTCTAATTCCATGGTCAGGATCGGAATAAAAACCATCACCGTCGTGAGCGAGGATACCAGGACGGCCGGCCAAACTTGTGAGGTTCCTTTATAAGCCGCTTCGGCTGAACTCATACCCTGCTGACGTAGCCGGAATATATTCTCGAGTACGACGATAGCGGCGTCGACAACCATACCAACGGCAAAGGCAATACCAGCTAAACTCACGACGTTCAAAGAGCGACCCAAAAACGCCATCGCCACAAAAGTACCGATAACCGAAACCGGTATGGCCGCGCTGATCACAATGGTTGGACGCCAGGATCGCAGAAATAGCAGCAACAATAAGATCGCTAATCCGCCGCCGATATAAATATTCTGGATCACCAAATCGATGGAGGAATTAATGTAATCGGTTTCGTCATAAACTTGTTGCATTTTAAGCCCGGCCAAAAGCACCGGGCCGGTGGAAAGCTCGTTCGCGACCCTGCGGATGTCTTTCATTGTTTCAAGAACATTCGCCCCTTGCGAGCGAGTCATATTAAACGCCATTGCCCGGTTGCCTCTAAACCGAGCCTTTGCAAAGGCTTCTTTATAGGCGACCTGCACTTCTGCAACATCGGCAAGCGTGACCCGGCCGATACTGGTGCCGCTGCCATTTTTGGTTTCACTTCTCAGCAGTATTTTGCGGACATCATCCGGATGGGATAACTCACCATCGGTGCGCACGACGTAGCGTCGTTTTCCTTCATTGACATTGCCGCCGGTGATTGAGGCATTTTCGCCTCGCAGCTTGGTGACCAGTTCGGAAATCGTCATGCGGTAATGGGCAAGCTTTGCCGGATCTACGATGATCTGGATTTCACGTTCGTTATCGCCAAACAGATTTACCCCGGCAACGCCTGGAATGCTTTCAAAGCGATCTTTAACAACATCGCGAAGGAAATCGCCATAGGTCGTGATCGGGCGTTCGTTACCTTCCACGCGTTCGAGGATATACCAGGCAATCGCATTGTCTTCGGTGCCGGACGTGCTGATAATAGGCTTGTCCGCTTCGTTGGGATAGCCGGTAACTCGATCCAAGCGGTTGGCGGTTAAGAGAAGTATGCGGTTAAAGTCTAATCCGGGACTGAATTCTAGCGTGACAACGCCTTCATTATGCTTGGCCTCGCCAACAATGCGCTTTAAGCCCTCAATGCCTTTAAGCTCTTCCTCTTGTTTAGATACGATTTCTCGCTCAACTTCGCTGGGAGAGGCACCGCGCCAACTTGTCTTAATAATAATAACTGGCTGACGCACGTCCGGCGCCATTTGAATTGGGATTTTGGTTAAGGAAACCCAGCCAAATAGGACAATCATTATAACCATCGCGACGACGGCTGTCGGACGTTGAATGGAGAGCGAGATGATATTCATGTATCGATGCTCCCTACTGGACTATTTTGATGCGGTCGCCGGCACCAAGTCGCTCATTGCCGTTGATGACAACTTTATCGCCGGCTTTCAGGCCTTTGAGGACGTGAAATTTAATGCCGACACCGCGTCCGATACGCACTGAACGCATGATGGCGTTGCCACCCTTAACGACAAAAACGATATAGCCATTGGCGCGCCGGATCACCGCATCTTTGTGGACGGTCAAAATCTTATTGCCATTTGTAAGAGGCAATTCAACGGTTACACTCTGATTGTCGGCCATAAGAACTGCATCATCACCAAATTCAGTCGTCAATCGAATGGGACGTGTGCGGGTTCGCGCATTTTCACTTGGAATAATTGAACGCACCTTTGCGGCATATTTTTTGCCATTATCTGCCATGACGCTGGCTGATGTGCCGACTTTGAGACCGACAACACGAAAGCTCGGAACTTCAACTTCTACTTCGACATTTTTGTCATTCTGAAGTGTGACAACCTTTGCTCCAACATTTACATAGCCGCCGACTTCGACATGTTTTTCGATCACCACCGCGTCATACGGTGCTTTAATGGAGGCATTGTGAATATCGATTTTAAGCTTTTGTAGAGCCGCCGTAAATTCAGCAAGCTGGGCCTTTCGTTCGGCGACCTGACCTTCCTGGTCTTCAAACCGTGCGCGTGAAAAAGCAGCTGATCTCGACAATTTGCCCATACGCTTCAATTCACGTTCGGCGTTTTTGACCGATGCTTGGTGACGCACTACTTGGGCGGCAATTCTTTGGAACTCAGCCAACAAACGTCTTTTGGCCAATGTTGCGACAACCGTTCCTTTTTTTACCCGGTCACCAACATTTACATTCATGGTCTCGACAGCGCCATTTACCCGAGCTGCCACAGGACCTCTTTGCAGTGCGGTAACGCGTCCGATTACCGAATACGTCTCATTAGTAGTTTCGAGTAAGACTTCGGCTATGCGCACAGCTTGAGGAGGTCGTCCGCCAGCGCGCCGCGTTGAAGGGTTTTTGGCTGCTGGCTTTGAGGCGGGTTTGGCCGCGGTCTTGGCCGTTGCTTTTTTAGGACAGCCGGTGCCTTGAAAAAACGCCGGTATTTCAGCACCGTCGAGGCCGCCATTTTTATCACAATCCATGTCATCAAAATTGGCCGCCAGCGGCCCTCTGGCTTCTTCCCGTTCTACGAGACCATTTTTATTGGCATCTAACCCTTTGGCGCGATCTGACAGCGGTGGAAACTTAGGCTTGGCACTTGCCGATTTGGCTGGCTTTTTTGGACAGCCCGTACCTTGAAAAAACGCCGGTATTTCAGCGCCGTCGAGACCGCCATTTTTATCGCAATCCATTTCGTCAAAATTGGCAGCCAGCGGGCCTCGGGCTTCGTCTCGGTCGACCAGGCCATTGTTATTGGCATCCATGCCTTTGGCTCGGTCCGAAAGCGGTGCCTTTTGGGCGAAGGCGGTCGTGGTATACAAAATAAGGAGAGAGGCCAGAATCAATGCTCGCCAAAGGGCGGCGGAACCTGAAGTTCCCAGGGAGACGATTTTCATTTAAACGTAATCCTTCAACGCGTTCGTGTAGATTGTAGTTTTAGAGGCCGCTAAAATCCAACTTGAAGTCGGTCACGTCAATCAATTTAAGTTGAAATTTTGCCTTTTATTAAACGCTTGGCTGGCCGAAATCCGTCGAAGCGTTGACCGCAATAATTATTCTCGATAGTTTCGGCCATCTGGAGAAAAATCAAAAAGGGGGAAATTATGAAAGTTAATCGTCTAAGCGACGTCGAACCATATGAAGCAGGCGGTCATTTTGATATGAAAGGGTTTCGGCTCCAAGGCCATGATGCCAGCGATGCTGAAAACTTTTGGATCGGACTTTCCTATTTTTTGCCGGGCGGCGGCACCACCCATACGGCGACTCCCCTCGAAAAATCCTACGTCTGTGTTGAAGGCGCGATCACCATCAAAACAGACACCGAAGAAGTCACGCTGGAAAAATTAGACTCGATCTATTTGGAGCCCGGTGAAGGCCGCTCGATTATCAACAACACGAATAAAATCGCCACCATATTGGTGATCATGCCCTATCCGCCGAAATAGATTGGTGTCTACTCCCGGGTCGCCAAGCCGGTGAATTGACCATCACCATAAAGCAGGGGCGCGCCGTCTTTGTCACCAGTACGACTTCCGACAATGTGGCCAATGAAGATCGAATGGGTGCCGGCTGTGATTTGCTCGGTGACTTCGCAATCGAAATTTACAAGAGCGCCATCGAGACACGGAGTGACTGTCACCAGTTCAGACCATTCTCCGAGATCAAATCGCTCAGATCGGTCAGAGCCGTCCATGCCGGCAAAGCGCATGGCGACTTTTTCCTGATCTCTCGCCAAAACATTGAGCGCAAATTTTCCGCTTTCCTGGATGAGATCGTGGCCACTAGCATCTTTATTGACGCAGATCAGCAATTGCGGCGGTTCCGCTGATACCGAGCATGCCGCCGTCGCAGTCAAACCGTCTTGAGTGCCATTATGTGCAGCGGTGACAATGTTCACAGCTGCAGCCAATTCCCGCATACCTTTTTTAAAATCGTCTTCTGAAATACCTGTGGAACCGGCCATGCCGCGCACCCCCCATGTTTCATTATTTTATTCGCTGAGAGGGAATTAGCGCATTTAGGAAGGCGTGAAAAGCCCCGGAAATGCATAGAAGCGCAGGCAAATCG
>CAJXJM010000043.1 GCA_913054205.1 uncultured Rhodospirillaceae bacterium | reverse complement strand
AGAGCGTGCCCGGCGCGCTGAATGCATATCAGAAATACGAATGTTGAAGTGTTCCGCGACGCGTTTTTGAATTTCTTCGATGGTTACACGGCGATCATTGGCTCTGAGCAGGTCATGGAGGACCTCCTGAGTGGTTTCCAACGTTAATTCGCGGCCGACAAGCTGTGTATGGGCGGCAACGCGGTTAAGCGCGCCTTCAAGCTCGCGTACATTGGAGGTAATTTTGTGAGCCAGGAACTCCAGCACCTGACGCGGCGCTGCTAATTCCATCTTCTCGGCTTTGGTCTCTAGAATGGCGAGCCGTAATTCGTAGGTCGTCGCATGGATATCCGCAACCAGACCACAATTCAGCCGTGATTTGAGACGCTCCTCAACACCTTCCAAATCGGAGGGTGATTTATCAGCTGATAAAATGATCTGACGTCCCTGGTCAACCAAGGCATTGAAGGTATGGAAGAATTCTTCCTGGGTCGCATCGCGGCCGCCGATGAACTGAACGTCGTCGATCATCAAAACATCAACCGAGCGAAACTGTTCTTTAAAATCAACCGTGTTTTGTTCGCGAAGGGCGCGCACAAATCGGTACATGAATTTTTCCGCCGACAAATACATAACCGTTCGGGACGGATCGCGTTCCAAAATTTCCCAGGCAATCGCATTCATCAAATGGGTTTTTCCAAGACCAACGCCGCCATACAAGAACAATGGATTAAAGGAAACCGATTGCGCTTCAGCAACCCGGCGCGCCGCTGCATAAGCGAACTCGTTCGGCTTGCCGACGACAAATTGGTCAAAGCGGAAACGCTTATCAAGCGGCGCCGCGATTTGGCCGCCAGATTCCCAACCGGATTTGGTGCCGCTATTTGCACCATTGTTGGAAACAGCGCCTGGTGAAACTACGTCAGCTTGGGTGCTTGCACCCGGCCTGCGTGGCTCCTCGGTATGCGTCTTCATCGTCGGCTGAATGAGAACTTCTACAGAGCGCACATTTTCGTTCTCGCCGGCCCACAGTTCTTTCAGCCGATCGAGATAATTTGCAACAACCCAATCACGCATAAAACGACTGGGAACCGCAAGGCGGACTTCAGTGTTATTCACGTCACAAGCCTGAATTGGTTTCACCCAATTCTCAAAGGCCGTTTCTCCAATTTCCGCTTTAAGTCGACTGCTTACTCTGCACCATTGTGTTTGGAAATGTCGATCGTCAGATCCAGTATCCATCTATTTTGCCAGCCCAAATATCTAATATCGCCTCTCAGTGAAATTTAAATTGAAAAAATTGAAAAATTTTCTCGCATTCACTGACCCCGAACTCAGCGTTCGAAGCGACATCTTAAATCCAATTTTTAGAGGCAAACATAAGATATATTATGCCTCCCTGAGTAGTCACGCTTGCAGGTCAATGTCTAACCTGCCCCTAGAACACGACGTACAAACCTAACGTCTGTACTTAAATTTTTTATTTATATACTTTGACTTATCGTTTATTTAACTGGTGAGTTTTTCTATTTGCTTTTTTGTAGTTTTACTGAAAAAAATTAACCATTTTGTCGAATCTATAATACGGCGAAAGATAAACATGCAACGAAGTCTTTAATTTGTCGCCCCCGCTACGATCATGAATGTACCCAACCTAAAAAATAGATTCAATAGGCCCGAAAGGAGAACATCGAAATTAATCTTCTTGACAGTTTTAGAAGTTTCGAATCCGCCCGCTTGATTCGACGAAATTTGGAATTTGGATACATTTTTCGCAAAAATTTTGCATCAAAAAAGCCGCGTCATTTGAGAAGCGGCTCCTAAACGTAGCGAATTACGATTTAATATTTAAGCAGAAACTTAAGCGCTTAAATTTTTGATTTGCTTGGACAGGCGAGACAGTTTGCGAGATGCCGTGTTGCGAGGCAACAAGCCTTTCTGAGCAGACCGCATCAAACGTGGTTGCGCATCATTGAAGGCAGCTTGAGCTGCAGTTGCGTCACCGGCGGCGATTGCCTGTTCGACTAATTTTACATGAGTGCGCATATCGGTGCGGCGACTGCGATTTACTGCAGTGCGGCGCTCAATTTGGCGAATGCGTTTCTTTGCCGATTTAATATTGGCCATAAATTTTCTCACTATTCATGAACGCCCGCATATAAACTATGTTTTGGGCGAATTTCGAATGAAGGACGGGGTTATATAGGGGGCAGAACCGGGCGTCAACCCCCAGCGTAAACAAGTGTTGCGCGGGAATTTACTTGCTCTTGGGAACCACCGAAAACCGAACGATACGGCGATCTTTTCCATCTTCTGATATTTCGATCTTCAGGACCTCTTTATCGCGTTGGAAGGTGCTCGCTGATTTCGGCTTCCAGCCCAATTGCGGCAATGTCTCACCATAGAAAGACCGAATGCGGGCGGCGGGCGGATTGCCGGCAGCAAAAACCTCAACAATACGTCCCCCCGGCGTATCAAATACGACCGGTGTTTCCGACTTTAGAATCAATCCAGGCATAAGAGGTAGGTCATTGAGTCCAGGTATAAATTTCTGCGCTGCCGACAAATTTCCGATGCCGATAAACACACTGAACACAACAATCAAAGCGGTTGGGACGCGTTTAAACATGATGACGACTATATCCCTAGCGCTGACAATTGGAACAGTAAAATGTCGAGCGCCCTGATTGAACAATCTTTTTAATTTTAGCGGTCGAGCAGGTCGGGCAAGGTTCGCCTTCTTTGCCATAGACATTGAAGTTATGCTGGAAGTACCCAAGCTCGCCATCCGGCGCAACATGATCTTTCAGCGATGAGCCGCCTGCCGCGATGGCTTCGTTTAAGACATCGCGGATCGCCCGGGTTAGTTTCTCCGCCCGCGCGCCCTGGACGGTTTTTGCCAATCGCTTTGGTGAGATGCCTGATCGGAATAAACTTTCGCTGACATATATATTACCAAGTCCGGAAACATTTTTTTGATCGAGCAGAGCAGCCTTGATCGGACTGCCGCGCCCTTCGAGTGCCGCCGCCAATACATCGGCATTAAATCCATTGCCGAGCGGATCGGGCCCGATGTTTTTGATAAGCTTATGATTTTCCATCTCTTCTTCCGTAGTCAATGTCATCAGGCCAAACCGGCGCGGATCACAGAAACGAACCGTAACGCCATTTGCGGTGCAAAAGTCGACATGATCATGTTTACCAGGTTCCGGTATATCACCTTCCAACACCGTCATATGGCCCGACATGCCCAAATGAATAATGGCAATATCTCCACTTATCATATGCATCAATAAATACTTGGCGCGCCGTCCGAGGCGCTCGACTTTGACGCCGCTCAATCGCTTGGCGAAGTCTTTTGGAAACGGTATGCGAAGATTGGGCCGCCTGAGAATAACGGACTTCAGTGTTTGACCTTCAAGAGCGGGCTGCAAGCCCCGGCGGACAGTTTCGACTTCGGGCAATTCAGGCATAATAATAATGTAACCAATTCATATTTAAGGAAAAAAGGTCTTTGAATAGCATAGCCTAGTGGGGCGAGTTCCGCTATGGTCGGCCCCATGTCACAAGAGAATAGCAATACCACGACCCATTTTGGCTACCGCGATGTTGATGTAGCAGAAAAAACATCCCTGGTGCGGGATGTTTTTGACAATGTCGCGTCGAGCTATGATCTGATGAACGATTTAATGAGCGGCGGTATTCACCGGTTGTGGAAAAACACGCTGATTAAACGGCTACGTCCACACCCAAATATGACTTTATTAGATGTCGGCGGTGGCACCGGTGATATTGCCTTTCGGTTTTTGAATAAGGGCGGTGAAGACGTCATCATTTGCGATATTAATGAGGAAATGTTGAAAGTCGGTCGTGATCGCGCCCTCGACAAAGCAATCATTGACGGTCCGCGCTGGATCCGCGGCAATGCCGAACAAATGCCGCTCGAAGACTCCTCGGTAGATGCTTATGTCACGGCGTTTTGCATGAGAAATGTGACCCATTTGGATAAAGCCCTTAGGGAAGCGCGCCGTCTCCTGAAACCCGGCGGCCACTTTTTATGTTTGGAATTTAGCCATGTCGTTTTGCCAACGCTATCAAAGCTTTACGATACCTACTCCTTTACTGTTTTGCCGCTGATGGGTCAGATCGTCGCCAAAGATCGCGCATCGTATCAATATTTAGCCGAAAGCATTCGTCGCTTTCCATCGCAAGATGGCTTTGCCGCCCTGATTTCAGAGGCTGGCCTGGATCAAGTGTCCTACCAGAACCTGTCTGGCGGCATCGCTGCGATCCATTCGGCGTGGCGACTGTAAGCGCTGATGTTTACGGCGATTGGAAATATCTCACGGCTTTTCACCATCGCTCGCACTTTGGCGCGCTATGATGCTTTGTGGTTGCTTGAAGATGCCGGTGTCGCGAGCAGCATCGTAACGGCTGCCCGTATTGTTTCAAAACGCAATGTCGAAGGCCGGCCTGGCGAGCGCATCGCCAAAGCTTTACAAGAACTTGGGCCTACTTTTATTAAGTTCGGCCAAGCCCTTTCGACGCGCTCTGATCTTCTTGGCGAGGAAGTTGCCGCCGATCTCTCGGAATTACAGGATCACCTGCCGCCTTTTAGTGAAGCCGAGGCTCGCACCATTATCGAAACTGAAATGGGCGCTAAAATCGAGGAAATCTATTCAGATTTTACCGGCGAGCCTGTCGCCGCCGCCTCAATCGCTCAAGTGCATTTCGCGATCACCACGGAAGGCGAGGAAGTCGCCGTCAAAGTGCTCCGCCCCAAAGTCGAAGAGGCCTTCGCACGGGATGTGGCGCTTTTTCATTGGGTTGCCCGTCTGGTTGAACGGGCCCGGCCCGATCTTCGTCGGCTTAAACCGGTCCAAGTCATTGAAACTTTTGAAGAAACCATCAATCTTGAAATGGATTTGCGGCTCGAAGCCGCCGCCGCCGAGGAATTGGCGGATAATTTTGAGGGCGATGATACTTTCCGGGTGCCGGCGGTTGATTGGCGGAGGACATCTCGGCGGGTGCTGACATTGGAGCGGGTTAGCGGTATCCCGATAGATGAGCGCGATGCCTTGATCGCCGCCGGTCATGACCCTGATAAAATTCTAATGCGTGCCGCCCGGTCGCTTTTCAACCAGGTTTTTCGTGACGGCTTTTTTCATGCCGATCAGCATCCCGGCAATCTTTTTGTCGGTGCGGACGGCGAAATAGTTGCGGTGGATTTCGGTATTATGGGACGGCTTGATAAGCCAACCCGGCGCTATCTTGGCGAAATGCTGATGAGTTTCCTCAATCGCGACTATCGCCGAGTGGCCGAAGTGCATTTTGAAGCGGGCTATGTTCCCGCCAATAAATCGGTTCAAGCCTTCACCCAAGCCTGCCGGTCTATCGCCGAGCCTATTCTCGACAAACCCCAGAACGAGATTTCCATTGCTCGGCTGTTGGCGCATCTGTTTCAGGTGACGGAAACTTTCGAAATGGAAACTCAGCCGCAATTGCTACTGCTCCAGAAAACCATGCTGATTTCCGAAGGCGTTGGCCGTACGCTTAGCCCGGACGCCAATATGTGGTTTCTCGCCCAACCGATGATCGAAGACTGGGTTGATGAATTTATGGGGCCGGAAACAATCGTCATGGAAGCCGTCGGCGAAGTGGCAGAGGGTCTTAGACGCCTTCCTCGAATTGTCTCGGATATGGAAAAAAACGCCGCCGCAATGGCAAGAGGCGGCCTTAAGCTCCACCCCGACACGGTCAGAGACATGTCCGGTGGCCGGCGATCCGGTCTCGCCGCCTCGCCCAAGTTTTATCTTGGTATAATCATCTTACTGTTGGTTATTTTGCTACTTTCCTGATTTTACAGGACTTTTCTATATTACGAAAAATGATTGTGAAACGCTTGCCAATCACGACATGGGCCGCTATTTAAGTACACTTTATTCAAGTAAATTGATTGGTTTTCCATATGGAAGTTGGAAAAAGAGTTTTACTGATCATCTCGGGCGGAATCGCGGCCTATAAAAGCCTCGAATTGATCCGTGATTTGCGCCGCCGGGACATTGCCGTGCGCTGCATCCTCACCGATGCCGGCAGCCAATTCGTAACGCCCTTATCATTAGCCACCCTCACAGAAGACAAAGTCTATCAAGATTTGTTTTCGCTCACCGATGAAAACGAAATGGGACATATCGAATTGTCCCGAGATGCGGGTCTTCTGGTTGTGGCCCCGGCAACCGCTAACGTTCTTGCCAAAATGCGCGCCGGACTTGCAGATGATTTGGCAACAACCGCCCTGCTCGCAACCGATAAGCCGGTTTTTGTCGCGCCGTCGATGAATGTGCGCATGTGGGAACATGCCGCCACTCAGGAAAACATGTCAGTTTTGCAGGATCGCGGGGTTCAGATTATTGGCCCGGAAGAAGGCGATATGGCCTGCGGTGAATATGGCATGGGCCGGATGGCGGAACCTGAGACAATCGCCGAGGCGATAGAAAGTTTTTTTCTAGAAGCCCATGAAAATATTGGGCAGCGCTCAGATAAAAAGTTGGCCGGCAAAAAGGCAATTGTCACCAGCGGTCCAACCCACGAAGCCATTGATCCGGTGCGCTATCTCGCCAATCACTCATCGGGCCGCCAAGGCCACGCCATTGCCAAAGCGCTTGCAGCCGAGGGCGCCGAAACCGTGCTGGTGTCCGGACCAACTCAACTTCCAGACCCAGAAGGCGTTACCGTCACACATGTAAAATCGGCCGAAGACATGCTGGCCGCCTGTGAGGCCGCTTTACCCGCCGATATTGTGGTTTGCGCGGCAGCGGTTGCCGATTGGCGCGTTGCCAATCCGCCGCAAGAAAAGATCAAAAAGAACGGCACACTGCCCACGCTCGATCTCGTCGAAAATCCAGATATTCTGGCCAAGATCAGCCAAAAAGGGAAATCTCGCCCAGCTCTGGTCATTGGCTTTGCCGCTGAAACCGAAGAGGTTGTCGCCCATGCCCAGGCAAAATTAGCAAAAAAAGGCTGCGACTGGATTGTTGCCAACGATGTCTCACCGGAAACCGGCACCTTTGGCGGACGAGACAACACTGTCCATGTCATCGATTCCGAAACCATTGAAGATTGGCCAACACTTTCCAAAGAAGCTGTCGGTCAAAAACTTGCCTCCCGCATTGCAATTTATTTAGAGAAAAAATCATAATGAGTAGAGTAAAAGTATCCGTCCAACGTCTCGAGCATGGTAAAGACCTTCCGCTTCCTGAAATTCAAACCGAACTATCGGCAGGTGTCGATTTACCGGCAGCGGTTGATGCGCCGGTTGTTCTAGCTCCCGGCGAGCGCAGGATTATTCCGACTGGGCTCGCGATTGCGCTACCCGCAGGCTTCGAAGCCCAAATTCGCCCGAGATCAGGGCTGGCGATCAAAAATGGCATCACCGTTTTAAACAGTCCTGGCACAATTGATGCGGATTACCGCGGTGAAATCGGTGCCATTGTAATCAATCACAGCGATCAGCCTTTCACCATAGAGCGCGGTATGCGAATTGCCCAAATGGTCGTCGCACCGGTTGTCGGTATCGAATGGGATGAAATGGAAACGCTGCCGGAATCTGATCGGGGCGGCGGTGGATTTGGATCAACAGGAACAGATAAAAAACAATAAGATCAAGGAACTAAGGAGACTATGGGGAAATGTTGAGGCTGTCAAAAAAAATGCTCTTTGCCATCGAGGCGGTGGTTGATATTGCCTATCACGCGGGTAGCCAGCCGGTACAAAGCCGCGATATTACGCGCCGGCAAGGCATTCCAAGGCGCTATTTGGAGCAGGCCCTGCAACAATTGGTGCGGGCAAATTTATTGACCGGCGTACGGGGGCCGCGCGGCGGCTACAATCTTACACGAGAGCGCCGCCGTATTTCGGTTGGCGATATCGTCCGGGTAATGCGCAATATGGAACAATCAGATGACACTGTTGAAGAAGATACCGGATCAGAACTCACCCAAACGGTTATTCGCCCGCTGTGGCAGGATATCCAGGCTGATATGATGGTCCGCCTCGACGAAATCTCGATCGATTCGCTTTGCCAGCAGGCCCAATCAAATGGCGTTAAAAGCGAAGGCCGCCAGAGCTTGGACTTCACCATATAACTTTGATATCGCAGCTATAAAACAGCCGAATAGAAATACCCGGCGAGGAATAGGAGACCAAAATGACAGACAATAATGGTGAGTTCAGAGGCCAGATTTATGACAGCATCGTCGATACCATCGGCGCAACACCGCTGGTTCGCCTCAATCGCCTGCCAAAAGAAGCGGGCTGTCAGGCTGATATCCTTGGAAAATGCGAATTTTTTAATCCACTGGCCTCTGTCAAAGACCGGATCGGTCTTGCCATGATTAGTGCTGCTGAAGAATCGGGCAAACTAACGCCGGGTGGCATTATTGTAGAGCCAACTTCCGGTAACACCGGCATTGCGCTGGCTTTCGTCGCTGCTGCCAGAAGCTATCGATTAATCCTCACCATGCCGGAAAGCATGTCGATGGAACGCCGCAAGATGCTGTATCTTTTGGGTGCGGAAATTGAGCTCACCCCTGCTGCCAAAGGGATGCCGGGCGCGATTGCCAGAGCCGAAGAAATACTGGAAGAACACCCGGGCGCCTTTATGCCGCAACAATTCAGTAATGCGGCAAATCCGGAAATTCATCGCCTCACAACCGCCGAAGAAATCTGGAAAGACACCGACGGTAAAGTTGATGTGGTTATTTCGGGCGTCGGCACGGGCGGCACGCTTACCGGTGTTGCCGAAGTTATCAAAGCCAGAAAGCCCGAATTCAAAATGATTGCGGTTGAGCCTGAAGACAGCCCGATTTTATCGGGCGGTGTGCCGGGCCCTCACAAAATTCAGGGCATTGGCGCCGGCTTTGTACCAGACAACCTAAATTCCGATATGATCGATGAAGTTATTCAGATCGGTAATGAGACAGCTTTTTCAATGGCCCGGCGGGCCGCCACTATGGAAGGCTTGCCGGTCGGTATATCTTCAGGGGCCGCCATCGCCGCTGCCTTGGAAATTGGCGCGCGGCCAGACATGGCCGGCAAAATGATTGTCGCGGTGCTTCCGTCTTTTGCCGAACGGTATCTCTCAACGGCGCTTTTTGATGGTCTTGGCGGCGATTGAGTTCTAAATGTCTCTATCTGATGAACAAATAGAACGTTACGCCCGCCACATTTTATTGCCGGAGATCGGCGGTGCTGGCCAGGCCAAAATTAGAGCGGCCAAAGTGCTGGTTGTCGGTGCGGGCGGGCTAGGCACCCCGGTTATTCAATATCTCGCCGCCGCGGGCGTCGGAACCATCGGTATTATTGATGATGATGTTGTCGATCTCAGCAACCTGCAACGCCAAGTTATTCATTCAACGCCGCGCCTCGGCCAGCCGAAAGTTGAAAGCGCAAAAGCCGCGATTGCAGATATAAATCCGGATGTTGAGGTTGTCGCTTTTGAGACGCGGCTGACCTCTGACAACGCAAAAGAGATTATTTCCAAATTTGATATTGTCGCCGATGGCTCGGACAATTTTGCCACCCGATTTTTGGTGATGGATTGCTGCTATTTGGAGAAAAAAACACTGGTTTCCGGTGCAATTCTACGGTTTGACGGTCAGTTGAGCGTGTTCAAACCACATCAAAGGTCTGACAATGACTGCCCGTGTTATCGCTGCCTTTATCCAGAAGCGCCGCCGCCCGACATGATCCCGACCTGCGCCGAAGCCGGTGTATTGGGCGCGCTTTGCGGTGCAATCGGCTCCCTTCAAGCGGCAGAAATATTAAAAGAAATCACCGGTGCTGGTGACAGTCTATCAGGATCGCTCATTATTTTTGATGGCTTGCGTACGGAATTTCGGAAAATCAAAATCAAGCCGGACCCAAAATGTGCGCTCTGCAGCGAGCAAGCGACAATCAAAGACCTCTCCCAGCATTTGTAATAAAGGTTCCTGGAACCTTTATTACAATGTTAACTTTTAGAGCAGGGTTTCGAGCACCCGGTTGGGGGGTTTGTGGCCATCGATGAAGCTTTTTGCATTGACGATCACCCGCTCGCCCATCGCCACTCGGCCTTCTATCGTTGCCGAGCCGAGATGCGGCAATATAACAACGTTTTCCATCGTCAGAAGCTTCGGATTAATGGCCGGTTCATTTTCGAAGACATCAAGCCCGGCCCCGGCGATCGCACCTTCTTCAAGCAGCCTCACCAAGACGGCTTCATCAATAATATTGCCGCGCGACGTGTTGATGACAAAAGCGTGCGGCTGCAGGAGTTTGAGCCGGCGCTCGGACAATAAATGATAGGTCGCCGGCGTTGACGGGCAGGTTACGGCGACGATGTCCATATGGGCGAGCATTTGATCAAGGCTCTCCCAATAGGTCACTTCTAATTTTTTTTCAAGCTCATCCGTCACCTGATTGCGATTGTGGTAGTGAACCGCGAGCCCAAAGCCTCTTGCACGCTCAGCCACCGCCGTGCCAATCCGGCCCATGCCGATGATACCAAGTCGCTTGCCGTTGATCCGGTGGCCCATTAATTGAGTTGGCGTCCAACCGGTCCATTCTTTGTTACGGACAATGCGCTCGCCTTCGCCCATCCGCCTGGGAGTCATTAATATCAGCGCCATTGTCAAATCAGCCGTGTCCTCGGTCAAAACATCTGGCGTGTTTGATATGATTATGCCTCTGGCGGCCGCGGCGGAAAGGTCGACATGATCAACACCAGCGCCAAAATTAGCGATCATTTTGAGCTGATCGCCGGCCGAATTAATAACTTCAGCATCAACATTATCGGTGACGGTGGGGACGAGAATTTCGGCCGATTGAACCGCCATAATCAATTCTTCATGGCTGAGCGGAATGTCATCGAGATTGAGGCGCGCGTCAAACAGCTCCATCATCCGAGTTTCGACGGCATCGGGAAGCTTGCGGGTGACGAC
>CAJXJM010000042.1 GCA_913054205.1 uncultured Rhodospirillaceae bacterium | reverse complement strand
AGACGTAGCTTTTTTTAAAAATATTGATCCTTAATAAATTAAATATTTTTTATGCGTACAATCACGTCAACTCGGCTGAGTTCCTGCCCCGCCTCTATCGCCGGCAGGCCCGCCAGATCAATTTGATCGCCATCGATATCCATTAATTCCCGGGTGTCTTCATTATAGATGTGATGGTGTTCCGAGATATTGGTATCAAAATAGCTACGACCGGAATCAACAACGATTTCCCGCAACAATCCGACTTCGTTGAATTGATGCAGCGTATTATAAACTGTTGCCAAGGAAACTCGAACGCTTGCCTCCAGCGCCTCGCCATGGAGAATTTCAGCCGTTACATGACGGTTTTGGCCGTCAAACAATAACTTTGCCAAAGCCAGGCGCTGACGGGTCGACCGCAATCCGGCATTCCGTAAACGATCCAAAGCCTGACTGTAGGGGCGTATTTTTTCCATAAAACTAACCAGTTTTCATGTTTTGATTAATTATAGATACGGAATAACCATACAAATATCAAGGTTTATGTTGAGAATCTTGTATCAATAGAAAATAAGCGCTACTCGCCTGTTAAATAAGGCATACCGACAATGTTATAGCCGGAATCAACGTGGTGGGTTTCTCCGGTCACGCCACTGCCAAGATCGCTCAGAAGATACACTGCGGTGCCGCTCAATTGCTCAAGTGTGACGGAACGGCGAAGCGGTGCATTGGCTTCGCTGATATTGTAAATCTTGCGGGCACCGCCAATAGCACTGCCGGCCAAAGTGCGCATCGGACCGGCAGACACGGCATTTACACGAATGCCATCCGGCCCAAGATCCACGGCCAAATAGCGCACACTCGCCTCAAGGGCCGCCTTGGCAACCCCCATGACGTTGTAGTTCGGCAAGACGCGTTCGGCACCAAAATAGGTCAAGGTGATCATGCTGCCGCCCTTTTCTTTCATCAAAGGATAGGCGGCTTGGGCAACGGCGGTGAACGAAAAGCAGGAAATGCTCATGGTGCGGGCAAAATTTTCTGCCGTCGTATCAACATAGCGGCCATTTAATTCGTCTTTATCGGAATAGGCCAAGGAGTGCACAACAAAATCAAGCGAGCCCCAATCCGTCGTCAATCGATCAAACACCGCTTGAAGGTCGCCGTCTTCCTCAACGTCACAGGGCAGAACGATATCGGAGCCAACACTTGCCGCCAAGGGCTCCAGGCGCTTTTGAAAAGCCTCACCTTGATAGGTGAAGGCGAGCTCGGCCCCGTGATCGGCTAAGCCTTTGGCAATGCCCCAGGCAATTGAACGCTCGTTCGCGACGCCCATAATCAAGCCCCGCTTACCACCCATTATTTCTGGCATGATCCCCTTTGATTCAGTCATGTAATTTCTTATGTGTCAGGACGGGTGAAGATGAGAGTGGCATTGGTCCCGCCAAAGCCAAAACTATTGGACATCGCACAGTTGATTTCTACATCATCCATGCGTTCCCGGACGATCGGCATATCACCGACTTCCGGCTCCAGTTCTTCAATATTTGCCGAGGCGCAAATGAAGTTATTATCCATCATCAAGAGCGAATAAATCGCTTCCTGAACGCCGGTTGCCCCCAAGGAGTGACCGGTCAGTGATTTGGTCGAGTTGAAATAAGGAATTTTATTGCTGTCCTTAAAGGTTTCGCGAAGCGCCGCCAATTCTTTAACGTCGCCTACCGGTGTCGAGGTGCCATGGGTGTTGATATAATCAACCGGCGAATCCACCGTCGCCAGTGCTTGTTGCATGCAGCGAACCGCGCCTTCACCCGAAGGCTGGACCATATCGTAGCCATCAGAGGTTGCGCCATAGCCGGCCAATTCGCCATAAATTTTAGCGCCGCGTGCTTTGGCGTGCTCATATTCTTCAACCACAACAACGCCGCCGCCACCGGCAATAATAAACCCATCGCGGTTGGCATCAAACGCCCGGGAGGCTTTGTCCGGGGTATCATTATAGCCAGAAGACAGCGCCGGCATTGCATCAAACATAACCGACATGCCCCACCCCAATTCCTCGCCGCCGCGGGCGAAGACAACGTCTTGCTTGCCCCACTGGATAAGCTCCGCAGCATTGCCGATGCAATGCGCAGAAGTCGAACAGGCCGAGGTGATTGAATAATTAACACCTTTAATTTTAAACGGTGTCGCGAGAGTTGCTGAATTGGTCGACGACATCGTGCGCGGCACCATAAAGGGCCCGACTTTTCTTGGCCCCCGATTGCGCGTTGTATCTGCAGAATCGATGACGTATTTCACCGAAGGGCCGCCAGACCCCATAATCAGGCCAGAGCGTTCATTGGACACATCGTCTTCATCCAGACCGGAATCTTCAATCGCTTGCTGCATGGCAATATAATTATAAGCCGCACCTTCACCCATGAAACGCATTACGCGGCGGTCAATATGCTCGGTTACTTCAATGTCGGGCTTGCCCCAAACCTGGCTGCGAAAACCCATTTCGGCAAATTCTTCAGAGAAGGTGATTCCCGATTTGCATTCACGCAGCGATTCAAGAACTTCTGCTTTATTGTTGCCAATGCAGGAAACAATACCAATACCTGTAATAACTGCTCTTCTCACAATACCCCCTTATGTTTTATGCATCTGCCGGAATGGTGCCAACACGGAGACCCTTGGTCTCATAACAAGTTTCACCATCGACAGACATTTGTCCATCAGCAAATGCAATTGCCACCTGCCTGTTCATAACGCGTTTGATGTCAATGTGATAGGTTACAAGCTTGGCGTCTGGGGTGACCATGCCGGTAAATTTAATATCGCCCGCTCCGAAAGCACGGCCCCGACCGGTTGCACCGGTCCAGCCCAAATAAAAGCCAACCAATTGCCAGAGCGCATCCAGGCCAAGGCAGCCCGGCATAACCGGATCGCCTTCAAAATGGCAGGGGAAGAACCAAAGGTCCGGTTTAATATCGAATTCGGCAATAACTTCGCCTTTGCCATAAGCACCGCCATCAGCGGTGATACTGGTGATGCGATCAAACATCAGCATCGGAGGGAGGGGGAGTTGAGCGTTACCTGGGCCAAACAATTCAGCCTTCCCACAAGATATTATTTCATCATAGGAGTAACTATTCTGGGGAACAAAAGAGTGCTCATCTGCCATATTTTCTGCTACTGAACTCATGCCCAGTCCCTTCAATTCTTCAATCTCAATTCAACAGCAAAAGGCCCGGATCTGTTGTAATAAACCGCGCCGAAACTGTTTTTCCTTCTTATAGATAAATATATGTAGCAAATATTGAAAAGACGACTCATTGAGCAAAAAAATTTAAATTATTTTATTTTCCGCCCAATGAGTGCTTTTCAAAGGTGAGAGAAACGACCGATATTTAAGCGGTAATTTCTTTCCCTGTTTCTTGGTCCACCGACTTCATGGAAAGCTTAACTTTGCCACGATCATCGATACCTATCAGCTTAACTTTGACTTCGTCGCCAACGTTAATGATGTCGGTGGTTTTTTCGACCCGTTCGGGGCGCAATTCACTGATGTGAACCAATCCATCGCGGGCACCCATGAAGTTAACAAAGGCACCAAAATCAACCGTTTTGACGACTTTACCGGTGTAAATCACACCGACTTCAGGTTCCGCCGTAATATTTTTGATCATATCAATGGCGGCCTGAGAGGCTTGCTCATCAACAGCGGCAACTTTAACCGTGCCATCGTCTTCGATGTCGATTTTGGCACCCGTCGTTTCACAGATTTCGCGGATCATTTTGCCACCTGGGCCGATGATTTCGCGAATTTTGTCGGTCGGAACATTGATAACCGTAATCCGCGGCGCATTTTCGCTCACGTCATCGCGGGCACTATCAATGGCACTCGCCATTTCAGCCAAAATGTGCAAACGACCTTCACGTGCCTGCTCAACGGCAGTTTTCATAATGTCTTCAGTGATCGACGTGATCTTAATGTCCATCTGAAGCGCGGTAATACCAACGTCGGTACCGGCCACTTTAAAGTCCATATCGCCGAGATGATCTTCATCACCGAGAATGTCGGAAAGGATGACAACGCCATCGTCTTCTTTGATCAAACCCATTGCAATACCAGCAACTGGGCGCGCCAGCGGCACACCTGCGTCCATCATCGACAATGAAGTTCCACACACCGTCGCCATCGAGGATGAGCCGTTTGATTCCGTGATCTCGGATACGATACGAATCGTATAGGGGAAATCATCTTTTTCCGGCATGACCGGACGGATCGCCCGCCAAGCAAGTTTACCATGACCGATTTCACGCCGGCCCGGGCCCATCATGCGGCCTGCTTCACCAACCGAATAGGGAGGGAAGTTATAATGCAGCAAGAAGTGTTCGCGGTAGTCACCGTCGAGACCGTCGACGATTTGCTCATCTTGGCCGGTACCCAAAGTTGCGACGACCAACGCCTGGGTTTCACCCCGGGTGAAGAGCGCGCTGCCATGCGCACGCGGCAATATGCCAACTTCGGAGACAATCGGACGCACCGTTGTGGTGTCACGTCCATCAATACGAACGCCTGTTTTGATGAGGTCTTTACGGACGATGTCTTTTTCGACAGATTTAAAAGCGCCGCCGACCATCATGTCGGTTGCTTCTTCATCCTCAGCAAAAGCTTCGACAACACTCGCTTTTACTTCAGCGATCTTATTCTGACGCGCTGACTTTTCAGATATTGCATAAGCTTCGCGAAGACCTGCATCTGCAAGTTCTTGAACTTTAGTTTTCACTTCGCCGACTTTGGCCGGTGTTTCAGGAACCTCGCGCGGCTCTTTGGCGCAGGCTTGGGCCAATTCAATAATCGCCTGGATGATTTCCTGATTGGCTTTGTGGCCAAACATGACAGCACCGAGCATCACTTCTTCGGACAATTCGTTGGCTTGTGATTCAACCATCAGAACGCCTTCGCTGGTGCCGGCAACAACGAGGTTGAGCTCCGAATCCGCAACTGTATCAACAGCTGGGTTCAGAACATACTCGCCATCAATATAGCCAACTCTGGAAGCGCCAATTGGGCCTAAGAAGGGAATACCGGAAATCGTCAAAGCTGCCGAGGTGCCAATCATCGCAACTATGTCCGGATCATTTTCCAAATCATGGGCCAAAACTGTACAAATCAGCTGGGTTTCACATTTATAGTTCTCATGGAACAAAGGCCGGATCGGCCGATCAATCAAACGAGACGTCAGCGTTTCTTTTTCAGAAGGCCGTGCCTCACGTTTGAAAAAGCCGCCTGGAATTTTACCGGCGGCAAAGGTTTTTTCTTGATAATTAACTGTGAGTGGGAAAAAGTCGAGATCGGTGCGGGGCGTTTTTGCGCCAACAGCCGTACACAATACTTTTGTTTCACCATAAGTCACCAGGACAGCGCCGTCTGCTTGGCGAGCGATCTTGCCCGTCTCAAAAGTCAGTTTGCGACCGCCAAGGTCTATTTCTTTTTTGAATTCATTAAACATTTTTATCTTCCTTCCTACATACGGAAAAATATATCTCCAACTACCTACATGCCTTGACCGGCACCATTGCCAATCAAAACATACCTACTTTCAGATCCCTAAATACTTAAGGATCCATCCAACCGATTAAATTTTAGCTGGATTGAAGCCCCGGATAAAATCCGTCTTTTGGGCTATTTTGTGAAATGGGAAAGGCGCCGAATGGAGATTGTAAAATCGGCAACCTTTCCAAATCATTTAACCACAAAACTTCCTCGGCCAGGTCTTAACGACGCAGACCAAGTCGTTTGATCAGATCTTCGTAGCGGTCGGTTTTTCTACCATTAAGATAATCCAACAGACGCCGACGTTGACCGACCATCATCAGCAGCCCACGACGGGAGTGATGATCTTTTTTGTGTGTTTTTAGATGTTCAGTGAGGTTATTAATGCGCTCGCTCAATATCGCAACCTGCACTTCGGGAGAACCGGTATCGCCAGTTTTTGTGGCATACTCAGTGATGAGCTCTTGCTTCCGCTCTGCGGTAATCGACATCGTCTACTCCAATCTTATCAAAAGTTTAAAACACGAAATGGACGAATTTCGCCGCCTTCAATTCTGGCTAAAGCAACGACCTTTCCGTCTGCCATCGCGCAAATCGTTGCACCTTGGTCTATGTCGGTAAGGGGTGTGCGCTTTGCCACATCAAGAGCGGAAACTGATTGTCCGCATCTCAGGCGACGGGCCTCGTCCTCTGTCAGGGCCAGTGCCGGGATGTCGTCCAGCGCGGTCTCAACAGGCCGTAATATATCTACGGCGGCGGTGTTATGCCCTAATTCTTCTAACTTATCCAGCGAAATTGCATCTTTTTCGTTAAATGGTCCGACACGGGTGCGCCGCAGGGCTGAAATATGGCCAACTGTACCCAATTCGCGGGCCAAATCACGGGCTAACCCCCTGATATAAGCGCCTTTTCCGGAAGTTACCTCAAATGTTGCGTGATCCGCATCAGGCATTTCCAGCAGCTCAAATCGCTCGATAAATATCTTTCTGGCCTTTAATTCGACGGATTTTTCGGCGCGGGCCAATTTATAAGCTCGTTCACCGTCTACTTTTATCGCCGAATAAGCTGGCGGCACTTGTTCTATTTCACCAATAAAATTGCCGAGCTTGGCCTTAATCTCGTCTTCGTTTGGCCGGTGATCACTGGTTTCGATCACCACCCCTTCCGCATCATCGGTATCGCGTGCCTCACCCCATTGCACGGTAAAGCGATATTCTTTTTTGCCGTCCATCATATACGAGACGGTTTTTGTCGCTTCGCCAAACGCCAACGGCAAGACGCCGGTTGCCAGCGGATCAAGCGTACCGCTATGACCGACCTTAGCAGCGTTTAATATTTTTCGGGCTTTGTAGACGACCTTGGCCGAGGTAATACCGGGTTCTTTGTCGATTACCAGCCAACCATGGACAGGATCACCGCGTCGTTTGCGCGCCATGATTTAGTCTTCTTCGCCTAGGCGATTTTCAGAACCTGCGCCGGAGAACCCTTCTCGTGGAAGTTGGTCGGGATTTACGTCTTCCAATATCTGGCCGATATGCTCGGCATAATCAAACGACGTATCAGCCTCAAATTTGAGATTAGGGACCCGCCTTAATTGAACGCGCTGGGCAATCTGATGGCGCAAAAACGGCGTGGCGCGCTGCAAAGCGGCAACCGTTTCTTCTGCCTTGCCGCCGCCGAGCCGGGTTACAAAAACAGTGGCATTACTTAAATCCGGGCTAATGCGCACTTCAGATACGGTGATTGACACACCGTCCAAATCCGGATCGTGCAGATCTTCGCGCTCGATGACCTGGGCCAAAACATGACGTAATTCTTCACCAACACGGAGTTGCCGTTGGCTTGGGGGCCGATTTGATCTTTTTTTCATGTGATTTTCCAGATCTAGAATTCTGGTCTAAATTCCATCTAAATTTCTGGCGCTTCTTCTGTCACATCGAAGCACTCAATAATGTCACCTTCTTTGAGATCATTATAATTCTCGAAGGACATGCCGCATTCGAATGACACTTTCACTTCGCGGACATCGTCCTTGAAGCGTTTCAATGTCGATAAACTACCCTCATGAATAACGATGTCGTCTCTCAGCAAACGCACGCCGGCACCGCGTTTAACAACACCATTGGTAATCATACAGCCGGCAACCTTGCCAATTTTGGATACATTGAAAACTTCACGAACTTCTGCATTGCCGAGGAATTCTTCACGCACAATCGGTGCCATCAGGCCAACCAGAAGTTTTTTGACGTCATCAATGACATCGTAGATGACCGAATAGTAGCGAATATCGACACCATCTTGACGGGCTTGATCGCGGGCTTGTGAATTTGCCCGCACGTTAAAGCCAAAAATCGCCGCGCCAGAAGCCCCGGCAAGGGTTACATCAGATTCGGTGATGCCGCCAACGCCGCTATGCAGCACTTGAATTTTAACTTCATCCTGCGGCAATTTGTCAAACATGCCGACGATTGCTTCGGTCGAACCTTGGACGTCAGATTTAATGACGATAGGAAGCTCTTTGGCTTCTCCGGATTTGATCGATTCAAACATTTCTTCGAGTGTTCCGCGCGGCGCTGCTGCAGATTTTGCCATCCGATTTTTCTTGCTTCGGAACTCAGCCACTTCACGTGCGCGGGCCTCACTTTCCACAACGAAAAACGCATCTCCTGCACCCGGCGCTCCCGCAAATCCGATGACTTCGACAGGAACCGATGGGCCGGCATCGTCAATGTTGTCGCCTTTATCATTGACCAGCGCTCGAACGCGGCCAGATTCTGAACCTGCGACGAAAATATCACCCTTTTTCAAAGTGCCGCGCTGCACCAAAACTGTTGCAACCGCGCCGCGCCCTTGCTCAATTCGAGATTCAACAACAACGCCCTCAGCCGATCTTTGAGGATTGGCCTTCAAATCCAGAATTTCTGCTTGCAGGAGGATGGTTTCTTCCAACTTGTCGATATTGGTGCCTTCGGTTGCGGAAACTTCGACATCGAGAATGTCTCCGCCCATCGCTTCCAAAACCAATTCATGTTCGAGCAGTTGTGTGCGTACTCTATTTACGTTGGCATCAGGCCGATCAATTTTGTTGATCGCAACAATGATTGGCACTTCGGCGGATTTGGCGTGATTAATGGCTTCAACCGTTTGCGGCATAATGCCGTCATCAGCAGCCACCACCAGCACTACGATATCGGTGACACCGGCGCCTCGGGCGCGCATGGCGGTAAACGCTTCGTGGCCAGGCGTATCAATGAAGGTGATTGTTTGGCCACCGTCGGTGACGGATTGATAGGCACCAATATGCTGCGTAATGCCGCCGGCTTCGCCGGAAACCACATTTGCTTTCCGCATCGCATCCAGCAGCGAGGTTTTACCGTGATCAACGTGGCCCATCACGGTCACAACAGGCGGGCGTGCAACCAAATCTTCTTCTTTATCCGCTTCGTCGCCCAAACCGATTTCAATATCGGATTCGCTTACCCGGTTTACGGTGTGACCAAATTCTTCAACGACAAGTTCGGCGGTATCGGCGTCAATTATCTGGCTCATATTCGCCATCACGCCCATTTTCATCAGCGCTTTAATCACATCAACGCCTCTTGCCGCCATCCGATTGGAAAGTTCTTGAACCGAAATTGTTTCAGGTAACGTTACTTCTCGGACAATTTTGACGTGCTCAATGGGGCCTTCTTTGCGCTTCAGACGTTCGCGTTGGCGCTTAACAGATGCGAGTGAACGTTGGCGTTCAGAATCATCCAAGGCCTCAGCAATGGTAAGCTTGCCTCGTCTGCGGCGTTCGCCCTGACGCGGCGTCGGCGTTGGCCGTTTTGGCGGTGTCCCCTTACCCCGTTTGCCTGTTTCATCATCTTCTTTGACAACAGCTTTATCCTGTTTGGCGGCGGTGGCTTCAGCGGCTTCTAAATCGATCGCGTCTTGGCGCATTTTTTCAGTTTCAGCTTCGGCTTTTTCAGCCTCTGTCATGGTGTCAGCTTTTTTGCCTGGTTTCGCTGCAACTTTGACTTCCGCTTCCGGTGCCGGTTGATTTTTGCGTTCTTCTTCGGCTTTTTGCGCTTCCAACAAGGCCTGTGAGCGAGCAGCGCGTTCCTGATCCGTCAAATTATGAAGCGCCGCTGGTGTCTCTGGCGCCTTCTCTACAACAGACTCCTCAACCGACGCTTTTGCCAAAGCCGCCTCGGCATTAATTTCGGCTTCGGGCTTAACTTCCTTCATGCTGCCGGTTGATCCCGGTGCGAAGGTGCGTTTCTTTTTCACCTCGACGGTGACAACTTTTGAACGGCCATGGGAGAAGCTTTGCCGTACCTGACCACCTTCAACTGTTTTTTGCAGTTCAAGTTTACCCGGCCGGGAAAGACCCAGCTTTTTCTTTGGCGTTTTTTCTTTTGTATCCGTCATGTCAAACCGTCTACTTACTCTTTCAAACTAACTATTCACTCGGACCGCAATATTTCTGCTTCTTCCTGCAATCCAACCAATTTGTTGGCTTCTACCAATAAACTTTTGGCAAAACCACCTTGCGCAACCACGGCATGAACCAACCGGTCCCGGCCAATAGCTGCACCTAAGTCACCGCCAGAAAAACAATCTATCAGCGGTATATCAGGTGCCAAAGCACCAATTTTGTTGCGACCATCTTCCGCGCCATCGCTGGCAGCAATAAGAACGCCCGCCGTTTCAGCCGATAGATACGAGCGAACTTTCTCGTATCCACCAACCATTTGTCCTGCCCGGCGCGCCAATCCCAATATATCCAGGCAGCGCTGCCGTAACAATTGTTCGACCCGGTCAATCAAATCTTCCGGGACTTTTACCTCTGCCCGAGCCGCTTTCGAAAAAGCGTTTTTGGCACAAGCCTCTATCATAATATCCCGCCTGGCGCTTAACCACAAACCGCGCCCCGGCAGTCGTTCCGATATATCCGGAACAATAACGCTGTCAGGGCCAACGACAAATCGCACAAGCTCAGATTTCGACCGACTTTCGCCGGAAAAAATACATTTTCGATCTGGTTCCCTATTTCGCGTCAGTTTAGTAACCTCAATTCAAACTTTCAAAACACCCCATTAAGCGTCAGAATTTTCCTCTGATTTCTTTTCGGAAGCCTCTGGCGTTTCCTCTGGGGAATCCTCTGAAGTTTCTTCCGGAGTTTCGGTCGCAGCGTCTCCGGCGTCTCCAGCATCTTCACCAGCCTCATCACCGCCAGCTTCATCTGATTCTGCTGGCGCGTCTTCATCCTCAAACCAATGCGCCCGCGCCGCCATGATGATTTCATTGGCCGCCTCTTCGCTCAAATTGGCTTCCCCAACAATTTCGCGCAGCTCATCGCTGGCGAGGTCAGCCAAATCATCGAGGCTTTTCACTTCGTTTTCACCAAGTAAAACAACCATTTCACCGGTCAGCCCTTCAACGTCGGCAACATCGTCGCTCACGCCGGCTTTTTTACGCGTTTCGGTAAGTTCCGCTTCCTTTTGTTCAAGAAATTGGCGTGCACGTTCGCGCAGTTCATTGGCGACGTCATCATCAAACCCTTCAATCGCCGACAATTCTTCAATC